>JAJYLM010000161.1 GCA_021787655.1 bacterium | reverse complement strand
TCCTTGCGGATCAGTGGTGTTCCTGCAATGCCCTGAGGACTGCCTGCCGCATCACGTCTACCGGGGGCCGTATGCCGGTCCACAGACGAAAGCTCTCGGCACCCTGATGTACGAGCATACCCGCACCGTCGTGAATGGCGAGACCTGCCCGGAGCGCCCGCTTCAAGAACTGGGTCTCAAGAGGGTTATACACGATGTCGGATACGACGGTGTGCCGGTCCAGACCGGTAAAATCCATGGCAATGTCTCCCGCACCCTTCATACCGATCGAGGTCGTATTGACCACGAGGTCGGTCTGGGTACGGCCTTCTGAGTCGAGAGTATCCATGCCGGTACTCTGCAGTGATGCAGACGGAAAGTAAACGCCGAGATGCCTGCACAGTACTTCGGCATGCTCCCTGGTGCGGTTTGCAATGGTGATGTGCCGTGCTCCGGCCTCGAGAAGGGCATACGCGACGGCGTGTGCTGCTCCGCCGGCACCGATCATGAGCACCCGTTTTCCGCGCGGATCGAATCCTGTCTGTTCTCTCAGCGATGTCAGGTAACCCGTGCCATCCGTGTTGTAACCCTTGAGCCGCCCGTTTTCATTGTCGATTGTGTTCACTGCACCTATCCTGCTCGCACGCTCGTCGATATCGTCCAGGTACGGCATGATGGTTTCCTTGTACGGTATGGTAACGTTGAAGCCTTTTATGTTCTCTTTCTTGAATTGTCCTATTGCATGGGGCAGGTTTTCCGGCAGGATATCGAAGCTGAGGTAGACATAGTCTATACCCAGCGTAAAAATGGCCGACATATGCATGGGCACGGACACGCTGTGATCGAGCGGGTGCCCCACGATACCGAGGACAAGCGTCATACGATCACTCGTCTGTGGGCAGCGTCCGTGCTGAGAGAAAAGACCTTTTTTGCAAACTCGATGTCTTCGGAGATCTTGCGCTTGAGTTCATCGGATGAGGAGAACCGTACCTCATCCCGTATCTTCTGGACGAACTCGACGGTCATGTCCTCGCCGACAACGTCCTTGTCGAAATTCAGGATATGGACTTCGATTTTGAGTTCGTGCCCCCCGAAGGTCGGGTTCAGGCCGATGTTTGCCACGCCGTAGTGCCGGGTATCGCCGTGCAGGACCCTGACAGCGTACACGCCCCGCTGCGGCAGGAGTTCCCAGGCGGTCTCGATATTCGCCGTGGGGAAGCCGAGCACGTTTGTGCCGCGGTGCGTTCCGGTCACGACCTTGCCTGTGATGTAGGGGTTATAGCCCAGAAAGCGCGAAGCCTCCTGGATCTGCCCGTATCTGATGTACTGCCTGATCTTTGAACTGGAAACCACCTGGCCCTCGATCACGAACGGATCAACGATGATGACGTTATAGCCGTATTCCTTGCCGAAGCCCTTGAGCAGCGAAACATCGCCGCTTGCCATCCTGCCGAACGTGAAGTTGTGGCCGACGACGACGGTTGACGGATTTATGAGTTCCTTGAGTATTCTGCGGGCATACTCATGGGGAGACATCCGTGCGAAATCCATGGTGAATTCCGTCACGACGATGGTCTCGATACCGATTTTTTTTATCCGTGCGTACTTTTCTTCGAACGGCAGGAGAAGATAGTTTTTTTCGTCGTGGTTGAAAAATTTGTACGGATGGGGCTCGAAGGTCATGACTACGGGGATGGTACCCAGGAGCTTTGCCTTTGAGATGGTTTGTTCCAGGATATAGCGGTGTCCGAGGTGGACACCGTCAAAATTGCCGATGGTGATAACGCATCCGTCGAGTGTTTTATTGGTTACTTTTTCAGACGTTGATAGAATCATGTCTTATTTGTAAATATAAAATCAATAAAGTCAACACCATTGATATCCGGCGGCAGTGCAAATGCTTTGAGCAGCGTTTTACCGGTATCTGAAAAACCGCGCCGTATGCCGAGGTCCCGGCCGTACATGCCGTGCCGGTAGACGAGGAGAGGTACGTACTCTCTCGAATGATCCGTGCCCGGTGTTGTGGGATCGCAACCGTGGTCCGCAGTGATAATAAGCAAGGTACGGTCGTCCATACTGTTGATAATACCGCTGAGGCGCGCATCGAACTCTTCGAGCGCCTTTTTGAAACCATTCGGGTCGTTGCGGTGGCCGTACACGGTATCAAAGTCGTTGAGGTTGGTGAAAACAAGCCCCCTGCGTATCTGATGGTACGCCTTGATGGTTTCGTCGATGCCCCGGGCATTGGTGCCCGCATGGACCGGGACGGTTATTCCCCTGCCTGAAAAGATATCGTTGATCTTGCCGATGGCGACGACATCCAATCCATGCTCCTTGAGCCTGTCCAGAACGGTCGTACCCGGGGGCGGAACGGCAAAGTCTTTACGCTGTTCTGTCCTTTTGAAGTGCCCCTGCTGTCCGGTAAAGGGACGGGCTATGACCCGTTCTATATTATAGGGGTCCACGATCGTCCGTGCGATTTCGCACCACCGGTACAATTCCGGAACAGGCACGATGTCTTCATGTGCTGCGATCTGGAATACGCTGTCAGCGGACGTGTAAACGATAGGCATGCCGGTCGTCCTGTGGCGCTCTCCCAGTTCCTCGAGGATCACTGTTCCGGATGCCGCCTTATTGCCGAGGACCTGCCTGCCGATACGCGATTCGAACACTGAAATGATCTCCGGGGGAAAGCCTCGGGGGAATACTGCAAAGGGCTTTTCCGTGATCAGTCCCATGATTTCCCAGTGTCCTGTCGTCGTGTCCTTGCCCCTGGAGAGCTCCATTGCCTTGCCATAGCATCCGGCTGGCCTGTCCGCTGGTCCCTGAAAAGGGAAGGGTGTTATATTGGCAAGCCCCAGGGAATACAGGTTTGGCAGGATGAGCCCGCCGGTTGCCTTTGCAGTGTTGATCAGCGTATTGCTTCCTGTATCACCATAGTCCGCTGCGTCCGGGGCCTCTCCGATACCCACCCCGTCCAGGACGATCAGGAGCGCTTTTGATATGTTCGTATCCTTCGATTGCATGATAACTTACCCTATGCTATACAATAAAATATATTTTTCATACAGTAAAGGAAGACTCTATGAAAAGAGTAAGGCGATAAACGGGTTTTTTTCCCGAATTGTACACAGTCGTGCCCTTGGTGCAATACCGGCGCCAAGGAAATTCTTAGACATCCCGATCACAGTCCAGTAAGATATTATTTCCGGTACCTAGAAAGGGCGGGTAAGAGTCCCGCCCTTTTCTTTATTTCCAAAACGGGTTTTTTTTGCTATACGCTGTGTGCAGAAACAGTCATACAGGAGTTGTGATGAGCGATAAGATACATATAGACGTAAAAAAGATTGCCGGTCTTGCACGGATCGAATTTACGGAGGACGAACTCAGGGTCATGAGCTCGCAATTTCAGGCGATCCTCGAGTATATAAGCCAGATCGATGAACTCGACCTCGACGCCGTAGAACCCATGGCGAGCCCGTTACCGGGTCCGCAGAGGCTGCGTCGTGATACCCCGGCAGACCAAGTACCAGGTTCACCCGAAGCTGCACAGGGTATGGCGGTCGCGAATGCACCGAAATCAAAGGACGGCTATTTTGTCGTGCCGAAGGTGATAGAATAATGAGTTTTTACGGGTTGAGCATCCATGAGCTTGCCGGACTGTACAGGAACGGTACGGCAACACCCCGTCAGGTTGTCGATGAACTCCTTGAACGGATAGAGGCAGTCAATCCGCGGCTGAACGCGTACATCTCCCTTGACAAGGAACAGGTCGCAGTGCAGGTCAGGCATGCTGAACAGATGCTCGGCGGTCAATCGCCGTCTCTCCTGTGCGGCGTTCCGCTTGCCGTTAAAGATATATTTACCACCCGTGGTATGCGGACAACCTGCGCATCCAGGATACTGGAGACGTTCATTCCGCCGTACGATGCAACGGTCATCGGAAAACTCCGCGAAGCCGGGGCAATCATTATCGGGAAAACGAACATGGATGAGTTTGCCATGGGTTCTTCAACAGAAACGTCCTTTTTCGGACCGACCCGCAATCCCTGGGCGATGGATACGGTTCCCGGTGGTTCCAGCGGCGGTTCTGCGAGCGCTGTTGCAGCGGACCTTGCCTTTGGCGCGCTCGGAACGGATACCGGCGGTTCCATCCGCCAGCCGGCTGCTTTGTGCGGTATTGTAGGCCTGAAACCGACCTACGGCAGGGTAAGCAGGTATGGTATGATTGCGTTTGCTTCATCTTTGGACCAGGGCGGTACCATGACAAAAACGGTTTATGATTCAGCCCTTATGCTTGAGGCGATTGCAGGATTTGATCCGAAGGATTCGACCTCGGCAGACAGGTCGGTTGACCCGTACACAGAACTCATAGAAAAGGGATTGCACAACGTCACGATCGGGGTGCCGGAGGAGTATTTTATCGAAGGTATGGACCAGGATGTTCAG
>JAJYLM010000012.1 GCA_021787655.1 bacterium | reverse complement strand
GATAGGGTTCGGGGTCGAGTCTGGCTCGGAGCGCATCCGGTATCTTGACCGGAAGAGAATAACCAACGAACAAATACGAAGTGCTGTTTCCCTGTGCAAGCAGCATGGGATCAAAACGCAGGCCTGTTTTATCTTCGGTCACCCGACCGAAACCCTGGAGGAGATGAAGGAAACGGTCCGGTTTGCCCGCAGCCTCGGTGCCAACTACCCCTCGTTCAGCCGGATGATGCCGTTTCCCGGATCAGAACTTTTTGAACGGGCACGATCGGACGGTGAAGTATCTGCGGATGTGTGGACCAAATTTATGAAGGGTAGTGCGCCGCTTCCTCTGTATGCACCGAAAGGCGTTACACCGGAACAGGTGCACCGTTTGTTCAAGCGTTCCTGGTTTGAGGTGTATTTCTGGCCCCCGAACCTGTGGAACAACAGGGACGTGCTCATCAGTGCGGACTATATCCGCACGGCAGTCAAGGCGTTCCGGGACTTTGCCCTGTCAAGGGATTACTGACCCGCGGTGTATGGATTCGATTCCTTCTTACATCGGGCACAAGCGCATCGAGAAGAGATGCGATGAAATCGTCCGTGCGCTCAACGTTACCGGAGATTGCAACATCATCTTTATAGAACAGGGGAGCAGGCGGTTTGCTGCTGCGCTCGCTGCGAGAATGCAGGGTGCGGTTTCACTGATCCCGGTAACGATCCATACCTACTCGGGTACCGCCTCGGTACATGCCCCGCTGCTTGATGACAGCGACCGCTCGAAGCTTGCACAGATCGATTACCGCAGGACGACGCTCCTGGTCGATGACATTTGCGATACAGGGCGTACGCTGAGCTATGTGCAGTCTCTCCTGCCGGACAAGGTTATCACGGTCGTTCTGCTGAATAAACCGGACAACCATACCTGCACCGTACGGCTGGACCAGAGCGGCTTCGATGTGCCGGGAAACCAGTTTTACGCTGGCTACGGGATGGACTACGACGGCAGGTACCGCCATCTCGACTACATCGGTGTCGTACAACGACAGAGCGGCCTGTAAGCACGGACAGCCGTCTCTTAGCGTTTTTTGCATTGACTTGACGTCGAAACGTAGTAAAATGCGTGAAGCGGAAAGGAGGTTCTATGGCACAGGTCAAGGGTGTTGCAATTCTGGGTCAGGTAAAATTTATAAAAAAGAACCACCATGATGTCTTACCCAGGGTCGTCGATGCGCTGCCGCCGGAGTCCGCGAAGTATATGCAGGAACATATCCTTGTCACAGCATGGTACCCGTATCAGCTGTATACCGATCTCCTGCGTTCGCTGGACAAGATTATCGGCACCGGTGACCTCTCCACATGTATCGAGCAGGGTAGGCTTTCCGCACAGCACGATCTGGCATCCATGTTCAAGATGTTTCTAAACTTCAGCAGCGTTCAGAGCATGCTCTCGAGGGTTATGGTTGCCTGGAGCAGCTATTACGACACAGGACTGATAGAGATCAGCCAGATGACCGATGCTGATGCAACGTACGTGATAAAGAATTTTCCGGAAATAGATTTGGCACATATCAAGAACGTCCAGGGATGGGTCGAACAGTTCTTCCTGACCGCCCTGCGTCTGAAAGAAGTGCGATCGGAGATAATCAGGTGCCAGTGCGACGGCGCCCCGTTGACAGAACTGCACTTTTCGTTTAACGCATAGAAGAGTCCTTTTCAGGACAGCTTTTTTATCCACCGGAACCCGGAAGAAATTCCGGAGACGGCGTGCAGCGCAGCGGGCAGGTTCGGTACAGTGCAGAAACGCGATAAAAGGAGGGTTCACTCATGAAATCAGACGGGCCAAAGGTAACGGTACTCGGGGGCTGCGGCGCGGTAGGGAGTGTCGCAGTCAAGACACTCGTCAGGCATCCGGAATTCTCAGACGTGGTCATCGCCGATTATAACCTGAAGAAAGCGAAAGAGACGGCGGCAAAACTGCGGGGAAAGCGGGTATCGGCGGTAAAATTCGATGCACTCGATAAGTCCAGTGTGGAAAAGGCGATCAAAGGGAGCGACCTCGTTGTCAACTGTGTCGGACCCTTCTACACCACGGTCAAACCGATCCTGAGTGCGGTCATGAAGTCGCGCATCAATTACGTGGATGTCTGCGATGACGTCGATGTCACGCTCGATATCCTCGGCATGAGCGACCGGGCAGAAAAAGCCGGCATTACTGCACTCATCGGCATGGGCAGTTCACCGGGCGTAACGAACATCATTGCAAAACTCGTGTCAGAACAGTTTTTGTCAGAGACCGATTCTATCGATATATTTCACGCGCACGGCGGTGAACCTGTCGAAGGCGAGGGTGTAATCGGTCACCGCTTCCACTGTATGACCATCGATATACCGATGTACCTCGATGGCAGGCTCCAGTATGTGAAATACTTCGAGGAAAGCGGAATGAAGCTCCGCCAGACCTTCAACTTCCCGGTCCTCGGTGAGGTCCCGATATTCCCGTATCCGCATCCCGAGCAGGTAACCATACCCCGGCATATCAAACTGAACCGGGTAACCAACAAGGGATCCGTGGTTCCCATTGAATACTATAACCTCATCGGAGATATGTGCAGGCTCGGGCTGTCAGACAAGGAAGCGGTCAATGTCAGGGGCAGGACGGTCATCCCGTACGATTTCTCAGTGGCGTATATTCTCAGGCAGCGCAATCGCATCCTGAAAGAGACAAACTTCGGCCGTCAGCGGGGATGCGTGTCGGTCGTCGTTAAGGGCACGCATGAAGGCAAGTACAGGGAGTACCGGTTCCACATGGCATCGCAGAGCCAGGCACTCGGGGAAGGCACGGGAATACCCGTGGCAATGGCAGCAATCCTGATGCACCAGGGGAAGATAACAAAGAAAGGCATTCTGCCGCCCGAGGCTGCAGTCAATCCGGCGGATTTTCTGGGACTGCTTCCGCAGATCATGGACATGGATAAGGCAAAGGCAGGGGGCGGAAGTTTCAGCGGATTTCTCATCGAAAAGGTGGACGAGAACGGGAATGTCTCCACGGTCGACATGTAGTATATCCGCACAGCCGCATGAAACCATATATTTTAGCAATCGATCACGGAACATCAGGCTGCAAGGTCGCGGTCATCTCCGTCCACGGCGAGGTCGTTGACACGGCGTTTGAGCCGACGCCCCTGTATCTTTTCCCCGGCGGCGGGGCGGAGCAGGACACAGAAGATTGGTGGAACGGTATCGTCACTGCCACCAGAAGGATCATGTCGCAGGGAACGGTGAAGCCCGATGACATTGCCGCTGTCGCAGTGTCCAGCACGTTCTCGACGACCGTGCCGGTCGATAAACAGGGCAGGGCATTGATGCGGGCCATAACGTGGATGGATTCGCGCGGAGCACCCTATATCAAGGAAGCAATGAGGGGCATCGTCAACATCGAGGGATATGGGCTGGGCAAGATCCTGCCCTGGATTTGGAAAACAGCCGGGGGTCCCCAGCTTTCCGGCAAGGACGACATTGCACACGTACTCCTTGTGCGGAACCAGCATCCGGAAATCTACGAAAAAACCTATAAATTCCTTGGGAGCAAGGATTACCTGAATCTGAGACTGACCGGAAAATTTGCTGCATCGTACGATTCTGTCATGCTGTTCTGGATAACCGACACCAGGGACATCAACCAGATACACTACGATGACGGGCTGATGGGCAGGCTGAAGATAGAGCGGGAGAAGCTGCCGGATCTCATCCGCGCAACCGATATCGTCGGGACCCTGAGCAGGGAAGCTGCGGAAGCGCTCGGATTGAAGACCGGTGTGAAGGTCGTGTGCGGATCTCCGGACCACCAGTCCGCACTCGTGGGTTCCGGTGCAGTGCGGGACTTCGAGGGGCACCTGTATATCGGTACATCTTCGTGGATTGAGTGCATCGTGCCGTTCAAGAAGACCGATATGTTCCACAGCATAGCGTCGCTCCCCTCTGCGATACCCGGGAAATACCAGTGTATCAACGAGCAGGACATCGCCGGCGGCAGCCTGCCGTTCCTCCTCAACAATATCATGTTCTATAAGAATGAGCTGCAGCAGGCGCCTGCGCCCGTCGATCCGTACCGCAAGATGGACATCATTGCGGCGTGCGTCCCTGCCGGGAGCAACGGCGTTCTGTTCACGCCGTGGTTGAACGGAGAGAGGAGCCCGGTCGATACCACGACCCTGCGAGGCGGCTTGTACAATATCTCGGTCACGACGAACAGCAGCGACATTGTGCGCGCTTTCTTCGAGGGCGTCGCATTCAACACCCGCTGGAATCTCCGGTACACCGAAAAGTTTGCGGGCCGGAAGTTTGAAACCATCAATATCGTGGGAGGAGGGGCACAGTCGGATGTCTGGTGCCAGATTTTTGCGGACGTGCTGCAGAGGAACATACGGCAGGTCAATGAGCCCATCCAGGCAAATTCACGCGGTGCAGCGTTCATCGCCGCCGTGGCCCTCGGGAACATTACGTTCGACGATATTCCCGGACTGATCCGGTATACCAGGACGTTCAGCCCGGACCCGAAAAACAGCGGGCTGTACGACAGCCTGTTCGGGGAGTTCCTGAACATCTATAAAAACAACAAGGCCATGTACCGCCGTCTGAATGGCTGATCGCCAATCATCGGGCACGGCCGGTTCTGCATTGTCCGGCGGGTACTATAATCTTGACAAAAAATGAACCGGCGTTTACGAATGGAAGTATGTACAACGGATATGTGATGTAAACTATGCCTCCCACATATGATGCTGTCATTATAGGTTCCGGGTTCGGCGGATCGATTCCGGCCCTGAGACTTGCCCAGGCAGGGAAAAAGGTGCTTGTGCTCGAACAGGGCAGGGTCTACACGGAACAGGACTTCAAACAGTCCTGGGATCTCAAATACCTCTCCAATCTGCTCAGCATAACGACGTCCGATGATTACGCGACGTTTTTCAGGTCCGGCATGGTGCTCGGGGGCGGGTCGGTCGTGTTCTCGGGTCTGATGAACAGATCGCCGTCGGAAACGTTCCAGTTCGTCGATGACAACGGCTACAAAGTCTGGCCGGATGCCGTGACAAGACAGGTCCTTGATCCGTACTACGATATGGTGGAGGGCATGATGCAGATCCGGCAGGCCACGTGGAACGAGGTTTCAAAGACCGGAGGGATGTTCGCGAAGATGCTGGACAACGTCGGCCTGACCTGTGATCGTGCACGGTTCCCGTATGTGAACTGCAGGCAGTGCGGTTACTGCGAAGCCGGCTGTATCTATGGGGCGAAGCAATCACTCATGCACAATTACATTCCGCAGGCGCAGGCGGCCGGTGTCGAGTTCAGGACAGGATGCAGGGCGATGCAGGTCCTGCCCGCAGCAGCCGGTTACACGATCGAGTATACGGGTCCCGACGATACGCTGTCGTCCGTGCAGGGGACCATCGTGATTGTTGCAGCAGGGACCGTGTATTCGGCAGAACTGCTTCTCCGATCGAAACCGTCCCTCCCGCAGTTGTCTGACCAGGTCGGACAGAATTTCAACAACAACGGCGGTGTACGCTTCGGCATCGAGCTGCCGGACGGACTGCCTTCCATCGAATGCTATAAGGGCATGGACAGCGCCGGGGTCATGACCTATGCCTACTGGAAAGACTACGGCATAACCATCGAGGCAGGCACATCGCCGGCATCGATATTCACCCTGAATATCCACCGGCAGGGGGACCTGGGCTGGGGGCTCGGTTTCAAGCAATGGGCGCACTCCGTGTACCCCTCGAAACTGATCATCGCGAACATTATGGGGCCGGTGACCGGCGAAGGATCGGTCTACCTGAACAACAACAATCTTGCGTCCGTCCATTTCCCGCTGACGCAGAACCTCGCGCAGTACATCAGCAGCAAGATAGCGCCGATCCAGGCGCTTGCGACCGCCAACAAAGCCTACCTCCTCCAGACCATGCCATCGGGATACATGTACTCCATCGATCACATGCTCGGTACGTGCAGGATGGGAGACGATCCGGCACGCTCTGTGGCTGACGGGAACGGGCAGGTCCGGAACTACCCGGGGTTGTTCGTTTCGGATTCAAGCGCACTGCCCTGCGGCACTGGCGTCAATCCATCAACGACCGTTGCGGCAAACGCAGAACGCATAGCACAGTATATCGTAACGAACTGGTGATATGGATAATATAAAAATAACAGAAAGCATCGCAGAACGGGATCTCAACAGACGGGACTTTTTCAAGTGGATAATACGGGCGTCGGTTGCTGCAACCGTGTTCGGGCTGCTGGACCAGATCAGCTGCGGTACGGTTCCCCAGACCGGGGTCCAGACGTCCCCGTATATGGTCCCGCAGACAGCAGACGAGAAGACCGTGTATGCCCTGTGCGACACCGTACTTCCCGGAAGGACGTCGGATCCGAGCGGCGCCCCGGGCGCAGTCGATGCGGGGACCATGGATTTTGCGTACGACAAGTTCTATGGTGTGGTCCAGGAGTTTCCGCTCGTGCTTCCGCTGTTCAATGCAGAGGCACAGAAGCAGTATGGCAAGCCCCTGTACGAGCTTGACCTCGCCCAGAGGACGACCGTCCTGCAAAACAGCGAAACCCTGCTCGGATTGATCGATCAGATTTATATGTTTTTGAAGGGCCCGTTTTACATCGGCATGATCAGCACCCTCGGCCTGGAATACATGGGTGACCCCGGGCCCAACCTCGGCTACAGGAACCAGGATTTCAGCTTTTATAAACCCATGTCCACTGAGATCACGTCGGATGGAAACCTTCCCTAACACACGAAACGACGGTCAGCCGCCTGCCCGCAGGACAATGAATCCGTCTGCGGCGCGCGCAGGGTATTTCCGTGCAGCGGTATTCCTGTTGATGGTGCTGCCGGCAGCAGGGTGCCAGACCACGAAGACCGTCCAATCGAATGCCGTCAGCTGTTACGACTGCCACGATCCGTTCCAGATCAGCATGTCCCGCTCCAATGAGGCGCTCGGCATCAAGGAATGGATGCAGGCCGGGAGCAGCGGTCTCGTCATGATACAGCCGTACAACCCGCCTCCGCTCTATATCCTGATCCTCGAATGGCCACCCCGGGGCAGGCATCCGTTCGATCTCAACACGGATGATTGTGCCCAGTGCCATCCGATCTATAATAATGTCGAGAACCACAGCAACAGCGGATATCCTCCGCAGGCACAGAGGTTCTTATACGACGGGGGCATCGACTGTGCCGGGGGCTGTCACACGTGGCTGCAGGGAAACGTTCTGAGCACCGGTTTTTCGTCAAGTACCGGTACCACACCGACCTATGACGGTACGCTTGACCCGTTCAGCCTGCTGACGTCTGTTCAAACGATGCACACCGGCATCTTCCTTGCCGGGTTCAGGATCACGCAGGATGATCCTGACCTTGCGATACGGCACCTGAACCCCGGGTGCGGCGGGTGTCATAACTGGGACGGCCCGCGTCACGGGCATATCGCAGAGTGTACGGACTGCCACGTATTCGATCCCTCGGTTCCCGGGGGTCTTCACCAAAGCCATATCAGCGTTATCAGTGCAACCCAGGCGCGCATGGATCCCGCGGATGCAGGCATGCCGTCATGCGCATACTGCCACGGCTTTTCTGACACGACGGTCAACCATGTTCTGTCGGATGCCTCGTGCTATAATTGTCACCTGAGCGGACACCAGCCCATGGGTGCCGACGGTATGCCGCAGTTCTGGGACATCAAGCAGTAACCGGAGACGTGAGGCGGAGATTTGAGGGCGTTTTCCGTCGGGTTCGGTGTCGTTTATATTCTTGACTTAACCTGATCTGTATTCTATTGAATGCAGACAATATGAACACTGTGGAACCGCTGCTCAAAGTTTTGGACATACACAAGAGTTTCTCCGACAGCAAGAGACACATCGATGTTTTGAAAGGTGTGAACCTCGATGTCTGGAGCGGGGAAACCATCAGCATCATGGGGGTATCGGGTTCGGGCAAAACGACGCTGCTGCAGATCATCGGCAGCCTTGATAAACCGACGCACGGCGACATCTTATTCCGGCACGAGAGCGTTTTCCGCAAATCGCCGAACGCCATTGCTGCTTTCCGCAATGCGAATGTCGGATTTGTTTTTCAGGCGCACCACCTGCTGATGGAGTTCGATCTCATCGAGAACGTCATGTTCCCTGCAATCATTTCGGGCAGGGACAGGAAAAAAACGCAAACCGATGCACTTGACTTATTGCACGATGTAGGGTTGTCTGAGAAAGTTTCCAACAAGCCTTCCGAGCTTTCGGGCGGAGAACAGCAGAAGGTCGCAGTTGCACGGGCATTGATCATGTCGCCGCCGGTCATACTTGCCGACGAGCCGACCGGAAATCTGGATTCTCTCAGCGGCGGGGTCATCATGAATCTTTTATTGCAATTTAACAAAACAATGGGGATAACGATAATAATGGTCACACATAACGAACCGTTCGCAAAGATGATGGCAAAGCGGTACAGGATACGTGATGGAATATTGTTCCAGGAATCTGATTAAACTCTTTGCGTTCATAGTCATTGTCCTCATCGCGCAGGTCCCGGCAAGGTTGTTTGCGGATCAGCCCATGGTTACGAAGATAACCGTCGAGGGCAACCAGAGGATTCAGACGCAGGTCATACTCGAAAATATCAAGCAGGCCGCCGGTACCCCGTTGTCCGATCGCACGGTCAACGACGACATCCTCAGGCTGTACAAGCTCGGGTATTTTGACAGTGTGGTCGTCTATCAGGAAGCGAACGGAAACGGTGTCAGCCTGATCTACAGCGTGGTCGAACGGCCGCTGATCAAAGAGATCGAGTTCAAGGGGAATTCGGAGATCTCAACCGACAAGCTCAAGGAAGCACTGACCTTCAAGACCAGAAGCTTTTTCGACAAGGCCGCAATAGCGGCGTCCATCGACAAGATTATGGATAAGTACAAAGAGAAGGGGTATTACAATGTCAGTGTCACCTACGAGGTCGTTCCTGTTTCCACCATGGAGGTCAACGTGGACATTCATGTCCACGAAGGACAGGTCGTGAGGATCGGCGCCATAACCTTCATCGGCAACCATGCGTACAGCGGCGCAGTCCTGCAGACCAAAATGGCGAGCACGACACCCGGCCTGCTGAGCTTTATCACCGGCAGCGGGAAGTTCAACGAAGCGGAACTCGACCGGGACATCACCAGGCTCACCATGTTTTACATGGACAACGGGTATATCAATATCAAGATCGAGCAGCCGCACATATTCCTGAATCCCGACGGCAAAACCATCGATATCGTGATCAACCTTGAAGAGGGAAAACGGTACCGGATCTCGTCCATCGACATCCAGGGAGACCTCCTGTTTCCCAAGGACAAACTTATGGACGATATCCACACCAAGCCCGGCGAGTGGTTCGACCGGTCGAAGCTGATGGATGATATCTTCCGGCTTACGGACAAATACACGGACAACGGGTATGCGTTCGCCAACATCAACCCGGAAACGGCGGTCAATGATGCAACGAGGACGGTCGCCGTCGTTTTCCAGATCAGCAAGGGGCGCCTGACCTACATCAACAGGATCACGATCGCCGGCAACACCAAGACCAGGGACAAGGTTATCCGCAGGCAGATGCAGGTATGGGAAGGCGAGCTGTACAAAGAAGACAAGATCAAACAATCCAAGGACCTGATCAAGGCAACGGGCTTTTTCGACAATGTCGATATCAGCACGACCAAAGGTTCGTCCGAAGACAATATCGAGAAGATGGATCTCGACGTCAAGGTCAAGGAAGGTCACGGGGGGATGGCCATGCTCGGCGGCGGATACAGTTCGTATCAGCAGTTCTTCGTGACTGCGCAGATCCAGCTCCAGAACCTCGCCGGGCTCGGAACACAGCTCAGCCTCATGGCACAGGTGGGCGGAATTACCAAGCAGTACAGTATTTCATATTTCGATCCGTATTTCCTCGACACCAAGTGGTCGATGTCCACCAGCCTGTACAACATGTCCAATATCTATCCGGGCTACACGACCAACGACACCGGCGGTACGTTCCAGCTTGGTTACTGGCTGATCGACCGGCTGCGGGTCTATGTCAATTACGGCTATGATGATGCCTATTTTTCCAGTATCAGCAGTGCGTATTCCTACCTGCTCCAGAACGGGGCCACCAGCGGTCTGACCCTGGGGTTTGTCGATGATACGCGGGACAACCCGCTGTACACGACCAAGGGCTCTCTGGTGAGCGGGTCGGCGGAGTACGCCGGAGGTCCCCTGGCCGGGGACTTCACCTTCATCAAGTTTGATGCATCGGCCTCGCACTATTTCCCGCTGCCGCTCGACACCGTCCTCATGATCAACGGAAGGATAGGATATGGGTATGTCCCGGGCAACGGGTTTTTGCCCTTTACGAGCAGGTATTTTCTCGGCGGCATCAACTCGCTGCGGGGATACAACTACCGGACCGTCGGGCCCGAGATGCCGGCACTGGTCACCAACATGGATCCTCTTGCAGCGACAACCCAACTTATGTATGGTGGTAACAAGATGATCGCGACGACCATGGAGTACGTCTTTCCCCTGATCAAGGAGGCGAAGATCGACGGCGTTGTGTTCTTTGATACCGGCAATGCCTACGCCGAGAATCAGGGCTATTTTGCCGCCCCCCTGCAGATGGGATACGGCTTCGGGATTCGGTGGTTCACGCCCATCGCCCCGTTCAGATTCGAGTGGGGATTCCCGCTCAACCCGCGGCCCACGGATCAGCCCAATGTGTTTGAGTTTTCAATCGGAACATTTTATTAAAAAGAAGAGTGAAGGAGGAAATATGAAAAAGATTACGATGATACTTGCTGTGTCGCTGCTGCTGCTCACAGCCGGCTCGGCAACCTATGCTGCGGACACGGTCACGAAAATCGGTTATATCGATCTTCAGAAGATCATGCTCCAGTCGAACGAGGGGAAACAGGCAAAGACGGCCCTCGAGAAACAGTTTTCCGCCAGGAAGAAAGAGCTCAACGAAAAGAAACAAGAACTCGAAGAGATGCAGAAGTCCCTTGAAACGCAGAGTTCCATGCTCACGAGGGATGCCTTGATGGAGAAACAGGCCGAATTCATGAAAAAGAGAGATGCATTTCTGAAACTGGTCCAGGAGTACGACAAGGAACTCCAGGAACAGGACGGAGAGATGACCAAGAATATTCTCCTCCAGCTCCAGGACATCATCACGAAGATAGGAAAAGACGGCCATTACACGGTCATCCTCGAGAAATCACAGGGCGGTATTCTGTATGCACCGAAGGAGGAAGATCTTACGGACAAGGTCTTAAAACAGTTCAACGAGGAAACGGCCAAGAAAGGCGCGGCGAAGAACTGAGGATTCGATGTACACCCTGAAAGAACTCGCCCAGCTGGTCAATGGAAGAATAGAGGGGGATGAGAACATCGTCATCCGTGACGTGGGCACGCTCGAGGAAGCGGAGAGCGGTGCCATCACCTTTATTTCGAATCCCAAGTACAAGCCCCTGGTGTACCAGACAAAGGCATCGGCACTGGTCACGGAGAACAGGATAGACGGTCTCGGGATCGCACAGCTCGTCGTCAGAGATCCCTACCTCTCGTTTGCGAAGATCGTTGCACGGTTCCATCCGCCGGTTCATCCTGACTGGGGGATCGACGGCAGGGCGTATATCGGGAGAAACACCCAGATTGGAAAGGATACCCACCTTGCGCCGTTCAGCTATATCGAGAACGACGTCCAGGTCGGTAACCGGGTGCGCATCTATCCGCACACCTACGTCGGCCAGGGAAGTGTCATCCACGACGATACCATTCTCTACCCGAATGTCACGATCTACCATCACACGGTCGTCGGCAGGCGGTGTATCATCCATGCCGGTGCCGTCATCGGTGCAGACGGTTTCGGTTTTGCGAAGGACGGTTTGAGGAACGTCAAGATTCAGCAGATCGGACACGTAGAGATCGGGGACGACGTGGAGATCGGGGCCAGTACGACCATCGACCGGGCGTCCCTCGGCATCACGCGCATCGGGAACGGCACCAAGATAGACAACCTGGTCCAGATAGCACACAACGTACGCACCGGTGAAAACTGTCTCATCGTGAGCCAGGCCGGTATATCCGGAAGTACACAAATCGGGAACAACGTGACGATCGCAGGACAGGTCGGTATTATCGGCCACCTCAAAATAGGGGATTTTGTCATGATCGGTGCGCAGTCGGGCATACCCAAGGACCTTCCCCCGCACGCCGTTGTCTCCGGTACCCCGGCATTCAATCATGTGGACTGGCTGAAAGCTGTTGCCGTGTTCAAGGAATTGCCGGAAATAAAAAAGCTGCTCAATGAGCTGAAGAAGCGTTCAGGGATTGGGCAGGTTACGGAAGAAAAACATGAAGATTGATAGCAAAGGCATTATGGAATTGATTCCCCAGAGGTACCCTTTTTTGTTTGTCGACAGGGTAGAAGAGCTGGTCCTGAACGAACGGATCGTCGCGATCAAGAACATCTCGATCGATGAGCCGCTGTTCCAGGGACATTTCCCGGGTGAGCCCACGTTACCCGGGGTCATCATCGTCGAAGCACTCGCCCAGACGAGCGGGGTCCTTGCCGCGAAATCCATGCCTGAAGGCATCGACGGGACACCATATCTTGTCGGAATCAGCAACTTCAAATTCAGGCAGCCTGCGCTGCCCGGGGACTGCCTCACGCTCGAGTCCGTCATCAAACGGCGTATCAAGAATTTTACGACGTTTACCTGCAGGGCTTCGATCAACGGCAATGTCGTAGCAGAGGGGGAAATACTGACCGCCATTGTAAAGAAGGAGGACAAATGAACATACACCCGACCGCTGTCATATCCCCGTCTGCAAAGCTCGGAGATGTGACCATAGGTCCGTATTCCGTCATCGGCCCCGATGTTGAGATCGGCGACGGAACAGTGCTCGGCCCCTCGGTGGTGATCGACGGGCATACGACCCTGGGAAAAAACAACAAAATTTTTCAGTTTTCATCGCTGGGATCCCCTCCCCAGGACCTGAAGTACAGGAACGAACCGACCCGTCTTGTCATAGGAGACGGCAATACGATACGGGAACACGTTGTCATGAATCCGGGTACACCAACCGGCAGGGGGGTGACGACCATCGGGAGCAGGAACCTTTTCATGATCGGGTCCCACGTGGCCCACGACTGCATCGTCGGCGATGAGACGGTGTTCGCGAACAATGCAACCCTCGCAGGACATGTGACGGTCGAAAGCATGGCGATTCTCGGCGGGCTTATCGCAGTCCACCAGTTTGCACGCATCGGAAAGCTTGCAATGGTCGGAGGAGGGGCAATGGCAGCTATGGATGTTCCTCCGTTTGCCATCGCGAGCGGGGACCGGGCGCGGCTGTACGGCATCAATGTCATCGGTCTCAAGCGCAGGGGATTCTCGAAAGACAAAATCATGCTCATCGAAAAGGCTTACCGGATTTTATTCAGGGGGAACAGCACCATCGGTGATGCGATCAAAAAGGTGCAGGGAGATCTCCCGGCGGATCCGGAAGTTCAGTATTTGATCGAATTTATCCAGACATCGAAGCGGGGCGTCTGCAGGTTCAGGTTATGAAATTACGTGTCGGTGTTGTCGGCGCCGGGTATCTGGGCACGTTTCACTGTGAAAAGTACAAACATCTCGACGATACCGAGCTTGTTGCGGTCGCCGATACGGACGAGGAAAAAAGAACGAAGGCGGCAGAGCGGTTCAAAGTCGATGTTGTTCCCGACTACCGGAGCCTTGCGGGCAGGGTGGATGCCGTCAGCATCGTTGTTCCGACGGTCAGCCATTACGAGGTTGCAGGATTTTTTTTGAAACGCGGCATACCCGTGCTGCTCGAGAAGCCCATTACCGATACGGTCCTGCATGCCCGGAAGCTGGTCGCCATCGCCGAAAAAAACAACACCGCATTTCAAATCGGACATCTTGAGCGCTTCAACAGTGCGATACGGACGGTCAAGGGCATGATACGCAAACCGGTCTTTATCGAGGTCCACAGGTTGAGCCCGTTTACCGTCAGGGGAACGGATGTCGATGTCGTCAGGGACCTCATGATCCACGACCTCGACATCATACTCTCGCTGATCCCGTCGGACATCGTGTCCATCGATGCCGTCGGGGTGCCCGTGCTGACCGGGAAGATTGACATCGCCAATGCCCGGCTGAAATTCAGGAACGGGTGCGTTGCGAATGTCACGGCAAGCAGGGTGTCCACAGAGCGGATGCGGAAGATACGGCTGTTCCAGAGCGACGCATACTTTTCGATAGACTACGGCGCATCGAAGGTCAACATTGTCAGGATCCACGCCGGCCCCAGGCCGGAGCTGGACGCACAACAGCTTGAGATATCGAAGGAGGACAGCCTGCTCGAGGAAATAAAAAGCTTTGTTCATGCCGTGAAGACCGGGGAAGCCCCGATCGTCAAAGGCAGGGACGGCCTGTCGGCGCTCGAGGTCGCGTTCAAAATACTTGCCCGGATACAAAGAAATCTGGCGGTCATAGGTTATGAAAAAAATACTGATCATAGCGGGTGAGCCGTCCGCCGACCTCCACGGAGCGAACCTCGTGAAGGCAATCCGTGATCAGATTGCACGCAGCGGCGGAAACCCGGGCGACGTGAGCTTCACCGGTATCGGAGGGAGGCTTATGAAGGATGCCGGCGTCGACATCATCTACGATGCAGACAAGATAGCGGTCGTGGGCATCTCGGAAGTCATCAGGCACCTCGGTATGATACGCCAGGCGTTCCGGACCGTTGAGGCGGGCGCCCGTGAACAGCACGTCGATTGTGCAGTGCTCATCGATTTCCCGGATTTCAATCTCCGCCTCGCAAAAAAGCTGCACGCCATGGGTGTGCCGCTCCTGTACTATATATCCCCGCAAGTCTGGGCATGGAGGAAGGGCAGGATCAAGAAAATAGCCCGGTACTTCAAAAAGGTGCTGGTCATTTTCGGATTCGAAGCAGCATTCTATAAGCAGGCCGGCGTCGATGTGCAGTTCGTCGGTCATCCCCTGGTCAAGACCGTCCGTATGACGAAGACCAGGGAAGAACTCCGTGGTGCGTACGGCATGCCCGCGGACACGAGGATCATCGCACTGATGCCCGGGAGCAGGACAGCGGAGGTCAAACGGCACCTTCCCATCATGCTCGAGGCCGCGGCCCTGCTCCTGGGATCGTACAAGAACCTGTCCTTCATCGTTCCGGTTCTTTCGTCGCAGGCCGGTCTGTGCAGGCAGCTCATCGGCGCCTCGGGCCTGCCGGTCAAGGTCATTGTCGACGACACCTACAACGCGGTCGGCATGTCGGAATTTGCCGTGGTCACCTCAGGTACGGCGACGCTTGAAACCGCGCTGCTCGGCACTCCGATGGTCATCATCTATAAGGTTTCTTTTTTCTCCCATATGGTTGCAAAGGTCATGCTGTCCATCGACCGCATCGGTATCGTGAATATAGCGACCGGCGAGGATATCGTGCCCGAGCTCGTGCAGAGCAACCTGAAGCCCGGTGCGCTTGCACTCCTGCTGCACCGGTATCTCAACGACCGTGCGGCATACGACAGCATGAAACGGGGATATGGGAAACTCAGGGACATTCTCAGTGATGCCGACGCTTCAGAGCGTGCGGCACACGAAGTGATCAAGCTTATGGAGGCTGAGGCATGAAGAAGAGTATCATATCAAGGCTGCTGGCGTATCTGAAACCATACATCGGGAGGTTCATCGTTGCCATGGTCCTGATGATCGTCCTCTCCCTGATGACCGGTGCGCTCGCATACCTTGCCGGCCCGCTGATGAAGTTCATCATCAATCCCGCAGAAACCACGCTGCACATTGCCGGTCCCTTCGTCTTCCTGACCAGGATCCCGAAGAAAGAGCTGTTTTATTACCTGCCAATGACCCTGATCATCGTGGCACTGCTCAAGGGACTTTCCTATTACGGCCAGGCATACTTCATGGGCAACATCGGCCAGCGGGTCATCATGGATATGCGCAACAACCTGTTCGAACACATCCAGTACCTGCCCATGGAATATTTTTCGCGGGTCAACACCGGGACCCTCGTGTCGAGGATCATGAACGATGTGGGGCTCGTCCAGGGCGCTGTCACGAGCGCGGTGGCAGGCAGTCTCCGGGACAGCTTTTCGATCATCGTCCTGGTGGGGCTTGCGTTTTACCTCGACTGGAAGCTCGCAGTCCTGACGTTTCTCGTCTACCCCATTGCCGGGTACGCGGTCGTCCTGGTCGGCAAGAAGCTGCGAAAGGTCAGCGTGCAGGGGCAGAACGCTGCCGCAAACCTGAACAACAAGCTGTTCGAGTCCATCTCGAGTATGAACATCGTCAAGGCATTCAATCAGGAAGACCACGAGATTAGCAGGTTCAAAAAATTCACGTCGGACCTGTACTCCGCACTCATGCGGGGGATCAAGGTCAACGCGTTGTTCGTTCCGTCCATGGAGTTTCTCATGGTCATCGGGTTCGTGGGCGCCTTCTGGTACGGCGGCCTGCGTATCATGAACGGGACACTCACGCCGGAAGGCTTTTTCTCATTCTTTGCAGCCATCGGGCTGCTGTACCAGCCGGTCAAGAACCTCAGCAATATCAACAGCGTGATCCAGGACGGCCTTGCAGCATCGACCCGTGTGTTCGATGTGATGGATGAACCCGCAGAAACGCTCAAACAGGGGGAAGCCGTCCTCGCCGGGATAAACAACCAGATTTCGTTCAACAGCATCGGCTTCAAATACGCGGAACAGGATGTTCTGAAGAACATATCCCTGAAGGTGAAAAAAGGCGAGATCCTTGCACTGGTCGGCGACAGCGGGGCGGGAAAGAGCACGCTCGTCAGCCTGCTGACCCGGTTCTACGATGTGACATCAGGCTCTATCAGGATTGACGATGTTGACATTCGCGACTTATCGCTCAAATCATTGCGCGGTGCCATCGGCATCGTGACGCAGGAAACCATTCTGTTCGACGATACCGTGTACAACAACATTGCATACGGGAAGAAGGACGCAGCGTTCGACGACATCGTTGCAGCTGCAAAGTCCGCGTACGCGCACAATTTTATCATGCAGCTGCCGGATGGCTACAATACGAGCCTCGGGGAGCGCGGCGCAAAGCTGTCCGGAGGCGAACGACAGCGTATCGCGATTGCACGGGCGGTCCTGAAGAACCCCGCGATCCTTATCCTCGACGAGGCCACGTCGAACCTCGATGCGCGATCAGAAAACGAGGTCCAGAAGGCTCTTGACAATCTCATGAAAGGAAAGACGACGTTCCTGATTGCACACCGGCTGTACACCGCTGAGCGGGCAGACCGTATCGCCGTGCTGGTGAAAGGCCAGCTTGTCGAAGAGGGCCCGCACGAGGTGCTGATGAGGAATGCAGGCTATTACCACAAGCTGTACACGCTCCAGCACACGCTCTTTGCCAAGGAGCAGACTGCTGCCGATGAAAAAAATCCTTGATGCCATGGTCCCCGCTGTTGCGGGGTGGCTGATATGGGTCCTGACCTATCTTTTTTCGGCGAGCCTGAGGTGGACCTATGAAGGCAAGGAACGACTTGACAGCATCATGGAGAAAACAGGGGCTGTCACCGTGTTCTGGCACGGCGAATTCCTCATGCTTCCCTACACCCACCGTCACCGGAAGGTTGCGATCATCATCAGCCAGAGCAAGGACGGCGATATAGCGACGTCCGTTATCCGGCGCTTTGGGTTCGACGTTGTCAGGGGATCCAGTACGCGCGGCGGGGAATCTGCAATACTTCAGACCGTTGCATACATCAGGAACAGGTATACCATAGGGCTGACCGGCGATGGTCCGAAAGGGCCGTACCACGTGATAAAACCAGGCCCCGTTTGGTTTGCACAAAAGATGGACATCCCGCTGGTACCGGTCACAGTACGGTTCAGGCATTCTCTTCAATTGCATTCCTGGGACAGGTTCATGATCCCCTTGCCCTTTACCCGGGCTGTTGTTATCTACGGTGAGCCACTGTCAGTGAAGGGGCTCCAGAGAAGGGACGCCATGCACCTTCTGCAGCAGCGTCTGGATGATCAGGGCAAAACCGCAGAGGAAATGCTGAACAAGAGAACGTACTCGCAAAGGTCATAGCGAACGATCTGACGAACATTGAAGAACGCGTTACCAAAGGTAATACTGTTCCTGCTTATTGTTACCCTATGTTACACCGCATGTGCCCCTAAAAAAATCATTCATCTGTAACAGCCTGAAAATTAATAATTACTCAAGCAGCCTGTGACTGGCATCTAATATGCTTTTCTGATCTTCAGATTGAAGGGATGAGGGGCATTATCTAAATCAAACCATTAAAAGGAGGTAGTTTATGTCAGAAGAAAAACAGGTTGTTTTAACTGCACTTCAGGACACAACAGGGAATCCTGCACCTCTGGGCTTGTTAGGTTTTGGTATGACAACGGTACTGTTGAATCTCGCAAACGCCGGGATTATCTCTCTGGGCAGCATGATCATGGCGATGGGCATATTTTACGGAGGCATAGCCCAGGTTATCGCCGGTATCGAGGAGTGGAAGAAGAAAAATACCTTTGGTGCTACGGCGTTCACGTCCTACGGCTTGTTCTGGCTGACGCTTGTTGCGCTTATCTTTTTCGGGAAATGGGCATGGATAGCAGGACAGGACACCGGCGGCATGGTCGCCTATCTGATCCTCTGGGGAATCTTCACACTGGTGATGTATATCGGTACACTGCGGCTCAACAAGGCGCTCCAGTTCGTCTTTTTCACCCTGTTCCTCTTGTTTTTCCTGCTTGCAGCAGGCGATGCAACCGGCAGCAAGGTCATTCACACCATAGCAGGGTATGAAGGTATCATCTGTGGCGCATCGGCTATCTATACGGGCCTTGCCCAGGTTTTGAATGAGGTTTACGGCAAGGTGGTATGGCCGCTCGGGCCTGTCAAATAGGTGTACGGAATATCTTCATACAAAGCCCAATAAGGAGGAAGAAAAACCAATGGCAAACGAAAACAAACAGAGCATGAAGGGGTTCAGCGAAGCTGAGATTGCCGTCCACTGGAAGGAAGAAGAACTTATCTATCCGCCGACCACTTTTGTTGCACAGGCAAATATGGCGGATCCCGGCATCTATGAAAGGTTCAGCGAGGATCGTTACCCGGAATGTTTCAAGGAGTATGCGGACATGCTCACCTGGGACCACTACTGGCATACAACGCTGGACACCAGCAATCCGCCGTTCTGGAAATGGTTCGTCGGCGGCAAACTGAATGCAAGTTACAACTGCGTGGACCGTCATCTGCAGAAGTATAAGAACAAGGCAGCACTGATCTGGGTGCCGGAACCGGAAGACGAACCGGACAGGGTCATCACCTATCAGGAGCTGTTTGTGCAGGTGAATGAGTTCGCAGCCCTGCTCAGGGATTTTGCAGGGCTCAAGACCGGGGACCGGATCACGTTCCATCTTCCCATGGTCCCGGAACTGCCGGTTTCGATGCTGGCAAGTGCCCGGCTCGGTATTATCCATTCCGAGGTATACGGAGGGTTCAGCGGACAGGCGTGCGGCGACAGGATCCAGGATTCCGGCAGCACGGTCCTCGTCACCATCGACGGCTATTACCGGTCAGGTACGCTCATCGATCATAAGGCAAACGCAGACATAGCACTGAAGCGGGCCGAAGAACTCGGTCAGAAGGTCGACAAGGTCCTCGTATGGAGGCGTCACCGGGGACAGTATGCATCCAAGTCGCCTATGGTCAAAGGCAGGGATTTTTTTGTGGACGAACTCCTGAAAGAATTCCGGGGCGCACGGGTTAAACCGGTGTCCATGCCGGCAGAGGCGCCGTTGTTCATCATGTATACGAGCGGTACGACCGGCAAGCCGAAGGGCGCACAGCACAGCACCGGCGGATATCTTTCCTATGTCGCCGGGACCTCGAAGTACATCCAGGACATTCATCCCGAAGACGTGTATTGGTGCATGGCGGACATCGGCTGGATTACCGGACATTCCTATATCGTGTACGGACCGCTCGCGCTCGCAGCAACAAGCGTTATGTACGAGGGTGTACCGACCTATCCCGACGCAGGACGGCCATGGAGGATAGCCGAGCGTCTGAATGTAAACATCTTCCATACTGCACCGACGTCGATCCGGATGCTGCGCAAGGCAGGTCCGAACGAGCCGGCAAAGTACAACTATCATTTCAAGCACATGACGACCGTCGGAGAGCCGATAGAGCCCGATGTCTGGAGATGGTACTACTATGAAGTCGGCAAGAAGGAGGCAGCAATCGTCGATACGTGGTGGCAGACCGAGAACGGCGGATTTCTCTGCAGTACCGTACCTGCGATCAAGCCGATGAAACCCGGCAGTGCAGGGCCCGGCATGCCCGGCATCTACCCGGTCATCTATGACGAAAACAGCAAGGAGATCGAAAAAGGATCCGGCAGGGCGGGAAACATCTGTATCCGCAACCCATGGCCCGGCATTTTCCAGACGATCTGGGGAGATCCGGACCGGTTCGTCAAAACGTACTTCGAGAAGTACTGCAAGAACAAAGACAGCAAGGACTGGCACGACTGGCCGTACTTCGCCGGTGATGGTGCCATGCAGGCAGAAGACGGGTATTTCAGGATTCTGGGAAGGATCGACGATGTGATCAATGTGGCAGGACACCGTCTCGGCACCAAGGAACTTGAATCCGCGTGTCTCATGGTACCGGAGGTGGCCGAGGCAGCGGTTGTCCCGGTCGTCGACGAGGTCAAGGGCAGGGTCCCGGTCGTCTATGTTGCGCTGAAGCCCGGCTACGAGAACCAGTCTGAACCGATAGCGCAGAAGGTCGTGGCGATGATTGAAAAAGAGATCGGAAAGATTGCCCGGCCGAAGAACATCTACATCGTACCGGACATGCCGAAGACCCGTTCCGGCAAGATCATGCGCCGCGTTCTCTCGGCGATATCGAACCGGTTCAATATCGGCGATGTTACGACGCTTGCAAATGCAGACGTCGTTGAGAAGATCCGTGTCCTTGTGCAGGGCAAGGAAAAGATTGCTGCGGAAAAAGGTCCGGAAGACCTCGAACGTTTCGGGGACGAGAAATAAAATAAAAGGAGGATGTATGAAACATGGACTATGGCTTTTCTCAAGCTTCGTTGTTGCCGTGCTGGTGGTAGCAGCCACGGTGCACAATTCGTACGCTCTCACGGTGACCGAGAGCAAAGACGCTTCGACCACGGTCAAGTTCCTGCTGCAGGTACAGGCACAGGAAGAGCAAAATGCTACGTACAACGGAAAAGGATGGGCCGGTGATTTCTTCGTGCGCAGGGCAAGGGTTCTCCTGTTCGGTAATGTAACACCCTTCATAAATTATTTTGTCGAGACCGATGAACCCGACTACGGCAAGAGAGGGAATAATAACCCCAGCTTTTTCATCCAGGACGCGTATATTACCCTGCACCTTTACAAGGACGATGTAAAACTCGATACCGGCATGCTTCTGCTGCCGTTCTCGCATAACGGCAGGCAGGCCGCGAGTTCGCTGCTTCCCGTCGATTATGATATATCCTCGGTGTTTGGACGGTACCCGGTCAACGGCAGCGTTGTGGGACGGGTATTCGGCGCAGAACTGAGCGGCTTTGTGCTGAAAGGGCACCTCAATTATATCGCGTTGGTATCGAACGGTGTCGATGCACAGGCAACGAAGAATACGACCAGCACAGCGGTCCTGAACCCGAGCGATGCCAAGAGGTTTACCGGAAGGATCCAGTACAATGTGTTTGACACGGACGATGTCCTCGGATTCTTCTACGCCGGTACCTACCTGGGCGCAAAGCGGATACTGTCGGTTGGTGCAAGCTACGACGAGGAACCGAGTGCCATATCCGATGACCCGGCAAATGTAAACTTTACCAAGGTCGATAATTACAGCGCCTATGATGTCGATGTGTTCC
>JAJYLM010000011.1 GCA_021787655.1 bacterium | reverse complement strand
AATCATTTATTCGTCGCAGCGCCCGGGAGTACGAAAGCATCTTGGATATCGGAGGTCACCTACGATGGTACAGCATCTCCGTTTGGAATATGCGATCAAAAACCGTTTTTTACGAACGTTAATTTCTGGGGCATTGCATTTTCTTCCGGCGCTGGCGGGTCGCTGCTTTATGTAACGGATCAAAATAACGGCAAGGTGATAACCATGACGTCATCAGGAAACGTAAATACATATGCTTCGGGTTTTAATTCTCCTGAAGGTATAGCAATAGATACATCCGGTAACATCTATGTTGCAAATACCGCTGGTGATACAGTTTCCATGGTCAGTGCAGGCGGTACCTTTACGTCAACGTATTCAGCCGGCTTTCAACAGCCTTCCGGAATAGCCTTCGATGAAACACATAACATGTATGTATCAAACTATGCAGGCGACTCTGTTTCTTTGGTCACTGCCGCTCAACAGATATTGACCTATGCAACGGGTATATCTTCGCCAACCGGTATCGTCATCAAGGACGGGGTTGCTTATGTTGCAAGTGAATCAGAGGGAAAGGTGTATAAACTGCTGCATCGTGCAGGCATATACACCAGCGGCTTGAATATGCCGCGAGGACTTGCAAAAGGTCCTGATGGGTTGATCTATGTGGCTGACACTACCAACAATAATATTTATCGCCTTGACGCACCGGATAAGCTTACCAATTTTGTGGCTGGTTTTTCCTATCCATCATGGTTTGTTTTTGACAGTATTGGTTCAACCTTTCTGGCTGATTTTGCCGGAGGAAATCTTTTAAAACTTTCAGGCAATACTTCAAGTGTCTTCGCCTCCGGCATGTCGGGTCCTGCAGGTGTTGCGTATGATGCTATGAATAACCTGTTTTACGTAAGCAACTATCTGAATGGTACAGTGTCCGTTGTGAGTGGCACCGGCAACGTATCAACTTTTGCGGTAGGACTGTACGGTCCCCTGGGACTCGCATTTTCATCACCCGGTAATCTGTATATAGCGAACAGTGCCAATGGAACAATCGCTCATGTGGTGCAGGGGAGCGGTGTCAGTACCTTTGCTGCAGGGTTTGGTTTGCCTGTCGGCGTTGCCCTTGATGCAGCAAAGAACGTTTATGTATCGGATCAATCCAACAATATGATCTTTGTTATCAGCAAATCAGGAGTCGTATTTCCGTTTGCAACGGTAGCTTCACCCTTTGGTATTGCCTTTGATGGAAATGACAATCTGTTTGTTTCCGATACCCAAAATAAACAGATAAAGGAACTTGTCTTACACTGATGCAAAAAGCAAGGATGCGCCTTTTTATAACGTTGGGAGAAAATAACAGATGCAAAGAAGATTTTAGTTAAACAAAGGAGTACTGTATGTTTAAAAAATGGATCAATCTATTTATCGTTTTATTCCTCGTGCATAGTATGGGATGCGGAGCACAAAACAATACAGCATCTTCTTCCATGGACAGTGTCGATCGTACAACGCTGTCGAAACCACTGGATGTTGCCGTGGATCCAATAGCCAATGAAATCTTTATTGCGAATAATATGGATAATTCTCTTGTTGCTTTTGAACGAACAGATCAAGGAAACGCAACGCCAAAGAGGATAATAAAAGGCTCAACAACAACTATCAACTGGCCATTCGATGTAGTGTTAGATCCTGTTCATCACGAGGTAATTGTTGCAAACCAGCTTAGCAATGTACTGTTGGGATTTTCAATGACATCAAATGCCGATGTCAGCCCTTTATGGCATCAATTCTTATATTCAGACATATTTTCAGTAGATACGGGCGGATTCGGCATCAGTTTAGAAAAAAACCTGTTGGTAGTTCTCGATACTATTATAGACACGCTGGTGGCATATCCTTTAACAGGTACAGGAACACTGAATTATGAGCACAAGCTTGTCATTACGGCTTTTTATGATAAAGGTCGTGCAGCAGATATTGCCATAGATAACGTTAACAAGAATATCTTCGTGTTGTTCAGCAGAGCCATAGCAGTATACCCCTTGGATTTTATAGAAACAACACAGCCTCTGAGAACAATAACAAGCATCGATATTTCGAGCGGCGCCAAGATAGCCATCGACACAATAAACGATGAGATTGCAATTACCAATCAGGATGGAAACAGTATTATATTTTTGCCGTTATCCGCTTCCGGAGATGTACATGCAATAAGAAAGATTGCCGGTGCTGCAACACTCCTGAACAAGCCTTTTGGTGTTGCAATAGACCCTATAAATAATGAGGTGTTTGTTACCAATATAAATAACAATTCTGTGACTGTGTATTCAAGGACAGATGATGGTAATACCTCGCCATTAAGAATTATAAAAGGACCCGACAGCAATTAACATTTATTTGTTCAGGCAGGCGATGAAGAGAATGATAAAATTCATGATAATGGGTAAGCTCATTGTCCTGTGCCTGGTTTTGATGTCCTGCAGCAGTAACGAAAGAATCGGTGGTATTTCCATTCGTCCCCGTTATGTTCCCCCGCATATAAATACTTCGTTCAAACCATGTTCCCTTCCGCCCGGTTCTGATAAGGTCATCATCACCATAACCGGAACGGATTTCAAGCCCATTGTCAGGGAGGTCAGTGTTGCAACGAATCCATCCGGAACAACGATAAACGGCATACCTTCCGGTCATGAACGCTCGGTTGGTATCGAAGTCCAGGATGCCTTGCACCAGAGTATTGCAAAGGGAAAAACGGCCGGTATTGTCATACGGGCAGGAAGCACCAGCACTGTAGATATACTCATCACGCAAGTCGGCGTATTTACCCAGCTCAAGACAAACGTACTGCCACGGGCATTTGCCGTATCAAGTCCTTTACCTGACGGCAGGTATTTGATTATGGGCGGCATGAGCGACCAGCAGTCCACATGCGGTAGCGGATGCGTACAGCTTGCAGCGACGAGATCAACGGAGATCTATGATCCCGACACCGGAACATTTGAGAAGGGTCCTGACATGAAAGAACCGAGGGTATTTTTTTCTGCAGCAGTAATTGCAGACGGAAGCATTGCCGTTCTCGGAGGCTCTGACCTCGTACAGGTCAGCTGTTCAATGGCTGTGTGTACTTTCTCCATACCGGACAATCATGCGAAAAATTCCATTGAGGTGTTCGATCCTGCATCAAAGAGCTTTTACAAGGCACAATCGCTTGCAATACCACGTGCAGGGCAGACGGCGGACAGGGTAGGTGAGAATACTCTGCTCGTTGCTGGCGGGACCGGCAACAGCGGTCCGCTTGCCACAGCCGAACTGATAGACATAAAAACAGGAAGCAATATTCTGCTGACCATGTCAACTGCGCGGGCCTTTCAGACCTCGATTACATATCGTGACGATGCACTCTTTCTCGCCGGTGGTACGGTCAGTAACGGCCAAACGGAGTTTTTCCAATCCGCTGCCTTTATCCCTTCCACGACGATTACCTGCCCGTTTTATTTTCCCTCGGCAGTGTACTTGAATTCCACAGGAATTGCTGTGGTGAACGGCGGGATTGGTGCAGATGGCCAGCCCGTGTCCAGCTTCATGGTCGTTGATCCTGTGAAGAGGATTGTTTTAAGCTACCACAGCATGCCTCTGCCGAGGGCATTCTTCTCGGATATGGTACTCGGTGATGGAACTATCCTGCTTGCCGGAGGTATAGCTGACTCTGATTTTTCGGTCTTCCGCACAGCAGAGATCTTCGATCCTGGCTCGAAATCATTTGTATCGAGTGCTGTCCTCAATTCGGCCAGGGCCGGTTATGCGGCACAAAGCCTGCGGAGCGGTGCCGCACTTCTCGTATCGGGATTTTCCAATATCAATCCACTGACCGGAGATATTGCGTTCCACGATACAGCAGAACTGTTCAATCCGTAGTCCGGACAATAAAAAATCTATTTTTAAGGTCCGGGAATACGCTCGTTGGTGTTCCTCTTCTGACAATCTTTTCACATGCTTTTTTTCAGCATCTGTGCATAGAATCGAAAAAAAGAAAGGTGATTCCATGAAGTCGTTCGATAAACTGGTTGAGATAATGGCAACGCTCAGGAGCAAAAACGGGTGTCCATGGGACAGGGCGCAGGACATAGAGAGTTTGAAGCAGTATGTTATAGAGGAGGCGTACGAGGTCGTCGATGCCATAGAAGCAGGCACGCCGGACGATATCCGGGAAGAACTCGGGGACCTCGCCCTTCAGGTTGTATTTATAGCACGTCTTGCAGAGGAGAAGGGCTGGTTCAAAATCGATGCAGTGCTGGACGGTATCAACGACAAACTGATACACCGGCATCCGCATGTATTCGGAAACACTCGTGTAAAAACAAAGGAAGATGTTCTGAAAAACTGGGGCCGGCAGAAGCATCGGGAAAAGGGAACAAAGATCTTCGATATTCCTTTGCAGATGCCTTCTTTGCAGGCATCGTACCGATTGATGGAAAAGGCACAGCGGATTGGATTGAAGCCGGTCAAAATCGACAGGAGCATAACCGCCAGAACGCAGCATCTGTCCGGGAAGAAACTCGAACGTGAAATTTCAGCCATGCTGTTGTCGGTCGTTGCGGTGTCCCAGGAACATGGAATGAATCCGGAAGACATCTTACGATCTGCGAATAAGGCGCTAATCACGGGATTAAAGACGAAGTCCGGTAAGAATAGTTTTTGACTTTTATCGTATTCATCTTATATTATTTGCTACAGGATAAAGTTACCATAAAAAGAGGTGTTAAACAAAAGCCATGAAGATGACAAAGTACATTTTTACCATCATCGTTGTTGCAGGTTTGCTGGCGTTTCTGATTTACCGTCTCACACCGCGAAGCAGCGGTTCAGGTGCCGTCCAGCAGGGAACAGATACACAGACCAATGATAATAGTCAGATGCAGCCGGCAGCGGCTCATTCCTCGGTTCCCTCGTTCGACCTGAGGAATCTGCAGGGAAATGACATGCAGCTGCAGTCGTACAAGGACAAGTTGATCCTGGTCAATTTCTGGGCAAGCTGGTGCGGTCCGTGCAACGAGGAAGCACCATCCATGGAGTCGATGTACGAGCAATTCCATAAGCAGGGCCTCGTCGTCGTCGGTATCAGCATCGACCACCAGGTATCCCAGGTGAAAAAGTTCGTGAAACAATATTCCATAACATTCCCGGTATTGCTGGATACGGACGAAAGCGTTGCATCATCGTACGGTATCACCGGTGTACCCGAAACGTTTATTCTCGACAAAAACTATAAACTGATAAAACACATCATTGGTCCGATTGACTGGTCATCACCCAATGTGACCGAGTATTTATCGGCCCTTATCAAGGATGAACAATGACGACCAGAGAAAAAAAACTGGGTAAAAGCGGACTTATCATCATCGGATCAATCATCGGGATCATGGTTGTCATAGGAGTGATCGGCTATATAGGTGGCAAGGTTACCAACGGCAATAATTCCGCGCGTCAGGAATCAGAAGCAGGTTATATTCCTGAGGAAAACGGGCCTGCAGCGGATTTCTCACTGACGACGACGGATAATAGGGTTGTACGGTTGTCGGATTACCGCGGTAAAGTGGTGTTCCTGAATTTCTGGGCGACGTGGTGTCCTCCCTGCAGGATGGAACTGCCGTCCATGGAAAAATTATATTCGGCACTGAAAAACCAGCCCTTCGTCATGCTTGCGGTGAATGTCGATGAGAGCGATCCTGCAAATGTTAAAAATTTCGCAGGGAGCATGAATCTGACGTTTCCGGTGCTCATAGACGATGGAAGTGTCTCCAAGCTGTACAGGGTCAATGCAATACCGACCACCTTCATTATCCGGAAGGATGGAACGATCGATACCATTGTGGACGGGGCCCGTCCCTGGGACGATGCGAGCTATATCGACGCTTTTAACAAACTGCTGGCTGAACCGTATAAAAAATAAGCATGATTGGAACAGCGAACGTATCGATCTTCATAGCCTTTGTTGCCGGGATATTCTCATTCGTGTCGCCCTGTGTCCTGCCGATAATACCCTCGTATGTGACCTATATTACCGGCTTATCGTTTGAGGACTTCGATAAGGAACAAAACAAGGCGGCTGTCCGCAGACTCACCATTATTCATTCTCTCATCTTCATCCTTGGTTTTACCATCGTGTTCGTCGCTCTGGGCGCGTCCGCAACTGCACTGGGTAATCTTTTCAACAGGTATAAGGAATGGATCAGGATTATCGGCGGTATCATCGTGATCCTGTTCGGCATACACATCACGGGACTTCTCAACCTGAGGTTTCTCGAGAGCGAGAAAAAAGTCCACCTCAAAAATAAGCCTGCAGGCTATCTGGGAACGCTGCTGGTGGGCATAACATTCGGGGCCGGCTGGACACCCTGTATCGGTCCCATCCTCGGTGCGATCCTCTATCTTGCAATGAATATGAAGACCGTATATTCAGGAATTCTGCTGCTCTCGGCGTATTCGTTGGGTCTGGGGATTCCGTTTTTCCTGTCGTCCCTTGCTATCAACAGCTTTCTCGTTTACTTCAAGAAATTCAGGAAATACGTAAAGACCGTGACGATAGCATCCGGTGTCTTCCTGGTCCTGATCGGATTGCTGCTGGTATTCAACCAGTTTGCTTCCGTCTCGAACTACTTCCAGCGGTTGATGCCCGCCGTCAGTATCCAGGAAAAGTAATCACCGTTCCAGCTTTTGATTTCCGGGATTACGCCTTTTTGACCAGCAATTTGAAGTGGGTGCTGTCGAGTTTATCGATCGAAACAATGGTATTCCCGTCATCCTCAAGGCTTCTGGGCACGTTCGTTATCGGCTCTCCGTCGTCAAGATAAATCTCGAGTTCGTCGCCGCTGGTCAGTTCTTCCAGTTTTAATTTTGCCTTGACGTAATTGTACGGGCATTTCACGCCTTTTAAATCGAGTATCTCGTTTGCCATTTTTGCATCTCCATTTTTTATTCCTTGTAAAGCTTTACCGCTCAAGAGCGCTTCATCGAAGGATTCCGTTATTTTCCGTATTGCGTGAATCGATTTTTTGGCCTCATTCACCGTCTTCCGCATGTCTGCCGGTTGTTCAGGCGACACGAGAGCAGTATATACATCGCTGACCGTGCTGTCCACGATGTTTGCCGAACGCAGGCTGGCGACGAAGCTGCTGAAATCGAGTCCCGGCGTTTCCGGGTCTTCTCCCTGCATAATGAGCACCGCCTTTAAAGCGTACGTCATCGCAGCTGCAGCCTGATCTTTTGCCTGCTGGACCATTCCCCGTTGTGCAAATGTATCTGCATCCATGATCCTGGTTTCGGCCCGGTTGAGGTAGATCTCCAGCGTATCCACGACACCGCCCGCACATTCGCCCTTCCCGATGTCCTTGATGCTGAACGGCTCGTCCATACCGAAATCGCAGTAGAACTCCGGTGAGCGCTCGTATTCAGGAAGGTACGAAAACATCAGCAGGCCTTCGGTCAGACGTTCTTCACCATACCGTTCGACCCAGTCATTGAACAGTTCGTGCCCCTGCTTCGTCGCAGTGTACAGTTCTGCGATCTTTGCCGTTAATGCCGGGATGTGTTTCGCCGGGATCTTGAGAAAAGGCCTGGCAAGTTGAAAATCCTTGTGATGGCCGCTGCCGCCAAGATACACCTGATAAAACGGTGCGTGCCGCTCGCCGATTCGCCGCGCCATACCGCTGAATCCGATATTACCGATGTAGTGCTGTCCGCATGAGTTTGGACATCCGCAGACACGTATGGCGATATCCGGAAACCCGCCGGGGTGTTTCGAACGCAGTTCATCCTGGATCGCCTGGGCGAGTCCCTGAGAGCGAGCAATGCCGAGGTTACAGGTTTTTGCACCAGGGCAGCTCACAATATTGTACCGTGCAGTGTCCCCGTGGAGTAAACCAAGATTCTGCAGTTCTTCATACATGCTGTTCAGGTTGCCGTCGCTGACCCACGGTATGATAAAGTTTTGATCAAGGGATGTCCTGATCTCGCCGCTGCCGTAAAAACGTGACAGGTGAGCAATGTCCCTGAGCTGCTGCTCATGAGTATCACCGAAGGGCAGGTGGATGGTGACTGCGTGATATCCCTCCTGTTTCTGTGCTGCCACATCGTGACCATACCAACGATCTCTCGGGTCCTTGTAGTCCTGTTCCCGTGGACTATCGTCTGCAGGGGCATCCTGTGCAGCTCCGGGCTGTTCACCGGGAACAGCGTCCGCAGCATCCGCCGTCCCATAGATTTCCTGAACAGTTTCGAATTCTTTATCGATAAGTGCTGCCACTGCCGGTGCACCTTTTTCCTCAAACACGTATTTGAGCCTCGCCATGTTTCTGTTGACCCTGTTTCCGTGCCGGTCAAATACCCGCACGATGGCATCGGCATAGTAGATTGCCTGGGTGTAAGGTAAAAAGTCTTTCAGAAGGTACGCCGGTCTCGGATGCCCGCCAAGTCCGCCGCCAGCGTAGACCTTGAAGCCGGGCACACCATTGTTTTGTGTCGCGATGAATCCGATATCGTTAATTCTGCTGTAGGCGCAGTCGTCGCCGCATCCGCTGTATGAAATTTTGAATTTCCGCGGCATATTCTGGCAAAGAGGGTTGCGCAAAAAATGCTCTGTTGTTTTCTGAGCGATATCGGATACCGTGAAAACCTCTTTTGAGCACAGGCCTGCAAGCGGGCAGGCAGTAATGTTTCTTACCGAGTTGCCGCACGCTTCCCGCGTTGTTATGCCTGCTTCAGCGTACGCTGTCAGAATCGTGGTCACGTCTTTCAAAGCCACCCAGTGAATTTGTATGTCCTGTCTGGTCGTCAGATGGGCAAGTCCGCGTGCGTATTTTCCTGCCACGTCCGCAATGCGTTCAAGCTGGTAATCGAAGATTCTTCCCTGGGGCAGCTTGGTCCTTACCATGTAAAAGCCCGGCTGACGCTGGCTATAAATACCGAGGTTGAGCCTTATGCTTTTGAACTTCTCCTCACTGAGCGTACCGGCAAGAAACCGTTCGATTTGCTGGTTGAATTCTTCAATCTCTGTTTTTGTAAATTCCTTTAAAATTTGCATTGTTACTCCAATATAAGTAATTTACTTATGTATAAGATAAACAATTATAAGTAATCTTGTCAAGAAATAAGTTAATCGCTCCGTATGAATCTTAAAAAAACATGATTTTTAAATTCTTCTTGCACTCAACAGCCGTGCTTGTTAAACAATTACATCTATGTGGAATATTATCGTTACAGGGTTCACCTCGCTGTTTACAGATATTTCAAGTGAGATGATTTACCCGATCATCTCTCTCTATCTGCTTTCACTGGGGGCAGGGCCAGCGCTCATCGGATTTATCGAAGGCATAGCAGAGAGTACTGCAAGCATGGTGAAGGTATTCTCGGGAGCATTGTCCGACAAGATCAACAAAAGAAAGCCGCTCGCAATTCTTGGATATTCGTTTTCGCCGATCGGAAAATTCTTTATGTGGGCAGCGAACAGCTGGGCATTCGTGTTCACCGGGAGGACACTGGACAGGTTCGGTAAGGGAATCAGGACTGCCCCGCGGGATGCGATCATTGCGGAGTCCGGTACCGAGGGAAAGAGGGGAGCTTCTTTTGGGTTGCACAGGACCATGGATACCATGGGAGCCATTATCGGTGTCGTCATCGCCATTCTTATCCTGGAACATTTCGGTCTTGACAAAGGTATGCATACCGCACAGCATATGCGGTCCTATCTGCCGGCATTTAAAGTCATCATCCTGTTGAGTTTGATACCTGCCATTATCGGTGTCGCCGTACTCTTTTTGGTAAAAGAAACAGGAACAGGAAAACCAATAGCAAAAACATTGTCGTTCCGATGGTCGAAACTGGATAGGCGGTTGAAGGCTTTTCTTATCGTGACCCTCATCTTCACACTCGGGAATTCGTCGAACCAGTTTTTACTCATGCGGGCGAAGAATATCGGGTTTTCCGTGGAAGGTGTCCTTTTCCTGTACCTTGCTTACAATATCATCTATGCGTTTGTGTCATGGCCTGCCGGCAGGCTGTCGGACAGGATTGGACGAAAGAAACTCATCGTTGCCGGATATCTGATCTACGCCCTGGTGTACGCTGGTTTCGGGATGTTTTCATCCTCTGCCATGATCTGGGGCTTGTTCTGTGTTTACGGGTTGTACATCGCTTTTACAGAAGGCGTTGAAAAGGCCCTTGTTGCAGACATTGCTCCCAAGGACCTGAAAGCGACCTTGATCGGTCTGCATGCGACCCTCGTGGGAATCGGTTTATTCCCTGCATCACTGCTCGCAGGTGTGATCTGGGATGTTCTGGGGCCGCAGTATACCTTCTATTTCGGCGGACTCATGGGTGTTATCGCAGCAGTCGGAATGATGGTTGTGCTTTAACCTAAAGATTACAATAAAAAAACTTTCTTATTGCATTCTTTGCTTTCGTGAACAGAAGGGGATGGTAGAAAAAACAGGGGCTTGCCGGAGCAAACCCCTGTACAGCGGATATCGTTACTCTGCGAGAATTTCGTTGATCTTGCCCTGGATTTCCTGGGGTGTCCACATGCCTTCTGACTTTGTTACGCCATCGGTCATCCTCATGTAAAACTGGTAAATCTTTCTTCCCTGAACGCCGAATATCTTACCAGTTATGCCTTTTGAAAGGTCTGATGCAAGGAAAACGACGACCGGAGAAATGTGTTCCGGTGCGAGGTCCTTTTCCTGTCCTGCAAACATCGGCAGGTCTTCCGTCATCCTCGTGTACGCAATCGGAGCAACTGCATTGACGGTGATACCGGCTTTCTCAAGCTCCATGGCATCCGTCTTGGTCATGGAATAGATGCCACCCTTCGCTGCACTGTAGTTCGTCTGCCCGAAGTTACCCATCAGACCTGCGATGGATGTCGTATTGATAATCCTTCCTCCCTGCGCTTGTTCTTTCAGGAACCGCGCTGCTGCCTGGGTTACGGCGAATGTGCCTTTCAGGTGTACAGAAATGACCAGGTCGAATTCTTCTTCCGTCATCTTGAGCAGTGTTTTGTCGCGCAGGATGCCGGCGTTATTGACGACGATGTCCAGCCTTCCGAAGGCACTGGTGGCTGTTTTGATGATGTTTGCCGCACCCTGTATCGATGCCACGGAGTCGTAGTTGGCGACTGCAGACCCGCCCATCTTTTTGATCTCATCGACGACGACGTCGGCAGCTTTTGACGAAGAACCGGCTCCATCCCGCGTTCCCCCGAGATCGTTGATAACAACCTTTGCACCTTCCTTGACCATTGCAAAAGCGTGCTGTCTGCCGATACCGGAACCGGATCCGGTGATTATTGCCACTTTTCCATCCAAAAGTCCCATAACCGTACCTCCTTTTCAATTTTGATAATATAATCAATAAAAAGTATTTCGTGCCCTGTCAATAGAAATTGCATTCGTTGGGTGCACGTGACCTGCCGAACCTGGGTAGCGGTCGTCAGAGGAGACGGTATACTGTTTTCATCGCATCCAGCACCTGTCCGAGCATTTTTTTGGTATGTGCTGCAGTGACGGTTATGCGCAGTCTCGAGGTTCCCTGCGGCACGGAAGGCGGCCGGATGCCGGACACAAAAACTCCATGCTCAAAGAGCAGGGCTGACATCCGCATCGTCGTATCTGCATCACCGATGATGACCGGAATGATTGGAGTCGGGTCAAGAGGTATGTCATAACCGATGGATCTGAGGCCGTTTCTCAGGAACAGTATGTTGTCCTGCAGCCGTTTTCTCAGCCCGGGACGGCTCCGGACAAGTTTGATGGCTTTTGAACTCGCCGCACAGACGGCCGGTGGCAGCGCCGTTGTAAAGATGAATGAACGGGACTTATTGACGAGAAATTCTATCAGCGGTCTGCTCCCGGCAGCGTATGCGCCGAAACTCCCCAGCGCCTTGCCGAGCGTGCCCATCTGAATGGGAATCCGCGAGCTCACGCCCAGCATTTCCGCGGCGCCGCTGCCATTCCTGCCGAGGATGCCGGTTGCATGTGCTTCGTCGATCATGAGGAGGGCGTTGTATCTTTCCGCGATCGCGACCAATTCCTTCAGCGGGGCAATGTCACCGTCCATACTGAAAACGCTGTCAGTAACGATGAGCTTTTTGGACGGGTTCCGCGCGGATGATTTTCGATCGAGTGTACGTAGCAGATCTTCGGCCATGGTCGTGTCTCCATGCCGGTAGATGAACACGCGGGCCTTGCTGAGACGGATCCCGTCTATGATCGATGCGTGGTTCAGCTCATCGGACAGGATAACTGAGTCCTTGCCGGCAACCGCAGGTATGATCCCCGTATTTGCATGGTATCCTGAATTGAAGACCAGTGCTGCTTCCGTTCTTTTGAATGAAGCGATATCATGCTCGAGCTGTCCGTGTGCGGTCATCGTGCCTGACACCAGCCGTGATGCTCCTGCAGAAACGCCGTAGAGTTTCAGGGCGGATACTGCTGATTTGATGAGGGCAGGATGATTTGCAAGTCCGAGGTAATTGTTCGAACACATCAGGATGACGTCCCTGCCGTTTATCCTGACAACCGGCTCCTGCATACCCTCAATGGTACGCATAAACCTCAGAAGCTTGTTCGATCGTATGTTCCGGAGTTCTTCCTCGAAGATGCGCTGGTAATCCATCATACCGTCATGGGTTTTGCCACCTCAAGTCCCAGATCGCGGATCATACGGAAGTCTTCTTCTGCGGGTCTTCCCGCAGTGGTGAGGTAGCCTCCGGTCATGATGCCGTTGGCACCGGCATAGAAGATCATGGATTGCATGTCCCTGAGATTTACCTCCCTGCCGCCGCAGATAACAATATCTTTGTCCGGAAGGACCAGCCTGAACAATGCGATGATTTTAAGGCATTCCGAAGGTGTGAGGACGTGCTTTCCTTCCAGAGGCGTGCCGGTGATGGGGTTGAGGAAATTTATCGGTATGGAATCAACGTCGAGCTCTTTGAGCGTAAATGCAAGCTCAATCCGGTCTGCCCATGATTCGCCGATGCCGAACACGCCGCCGCTGCAGATGGTCAGTCCGGCAGCCTTCGCTGCCCTGACTGCGGCAATGTCATCGTCATACGGGTGTGTCGTGCAGACGGAGGGGAAAAAGGACCTCGATGTTTCGAGGTTGTGATGGTACTTCGTCAGTCCGGCATCTTTCAGATAGTTCAATTCCGTCTCCCTCAGGATCCCGAGCGAGGCACACCGGTAGAGGGGTGTTTTGCCGGCAATGGCTGTGATTGCTTCTGCGATGTCGTCGAGTTCGGTCTTGTTATCGATGCCGTACCCGCTGGTGACGATGGAAAAACCACGTGCACCGGTTTCCGCGGCGTGCATCGCCTTGTCGACGATCGTACTGGTCCGCAGCAGCGGATAGCTTTTTGCTTCTGTCTTATAGTGGGCCGACTGCGCACAGAATGAGCAGTTCTCAGGACACAGTCCTGATTTTGCATTGACGATAGAACACACGTTGATGCTGTTTCCCCTGAAATGACGCCTCAGGCCGTCAGTCACGGCAAAAAGCCCGAGCAGTTCGTCGTTCGTGATCGCGGCGATCTCGCCGGCCTGTTCGCGCGATATACCGTTGTTCTTCCGAATGAAATCCGGAGTTGAAATCATGTTTTCCTCCCTGTTATGAAAGGACCCCGTGCACGAAGAAAGTCCTAACCGAACACCTGCTGATAGATATAGTCGATGTATTTGAAATGAGCGTTCAGATCGAGCATGCCCTGCAGATCCTGTTTTGACAGCAGCTTTTTCACCTGTTCCTCCTGCAGAAGAAGATCCACGAAATCCCGGCCGGAATCAAATGCGGCGAACGCAGCTTTCTGGATCAGCGCATAGGCGTCTTCCCGCGCCATGCCTTTGTCAATCAGTGCAAGCATCACCTTTTCGGAGTCGTACAATCCTCTGGTTATATCGAGGTTTGCCTGCATCCGGTCCTCATGGACCACGAGGTTTCCGACGAGCCAGGTGACCCGGTTCAGCATGAAGTCGACGAGAGTCGTTGCGTCCGGTGCAATGATCCGTTCAACGGATGAATGACTGATGTCGCGCTCGTGCCAGAGGGGAATGTCCTCCAGTGCCGCGGTCAGGTATGAACGGACCACCCTCGAGAGTCCGGTCAGGTTTTCCGAGAGGATGGGGTTGCGTTTGTGGGGCATTGCCGAAGACCCTTTCTGTCCCTTGGTGAAATATTCTTCGGCCTCCCGGACCTCGGTGCGCTGGAGGTGCCGTACCTCGAGTGCTATCCGCTCGATGCCGGCAGCAAGGATCGCGAGGGCGGCGAAGTATTCCGCGTGCCTGTCCCGGGCAATGACCTGCGTTGAATATGGATCGACCTGCAGACCGAGTTTCCCGCAGACGTAGCGCTCGATGGACGGATCTATATTCCCGTAGGTTCCGACGGCGCCTTTGATCTTTCCGAACCTGACGTTTTCGAGGGCCCGGTCAAACCTGCTCCTGTTCCGTTTTGTTTCTTCATACCACGAAACGAATTTCAGACCGAAGGTAATGGGTTCAGCGTGGATACCGTGCGTTCTCCCTATCATCGGCAGGGATTTGTACTGCAGGGCTTTCTCTTTCAGGACCTTGAGCAGGGCATCGATGTCATCGAGGATGAGCCTGCCTGCCCTGACGAGTTGTACCGCAAACGCCGTGTCCAGAACATCCGACGACGTCAGTCCCATGTGGATGAACCGCGCATCATCCCCGATTTTTTCCTTGACTGCGGTGAGCAGGGCGATGACATCGTGTTTCACGACCAGTTCGATTTCATCGACCCGGTGCGCGTCAAACGATGCGTGCGCCAGAATGTTCCCGAGAGCGCTCTGCGGTATTTTGCCTGCCTGTGCATACGCCTCGCATGCGGCGAGCTCGACATCGAGCCATATTCTGTACTTGGCTTCGTTGGTCCAAAGTTCAGCGCACTGTTTCCTGCTGTACCGTTCTATCATACAAAGACTCCTTGTATCGGTTTTTTATGCTTGTATGACGGGACAGTTTATTTTGTCAATGCCTTCACTGCTTCAAGTGCTTTTTCGTAATTCGGGTGATTCGTTATATCGGGAACGATCTCGATGTAACGAAGGACATCATCTTTACCGGCGATGAAGATCGAGCGTGCGAGCAGGCGCAGTTCTTTGATGAGGACGCCATAGGCATTTCCAAATGATGCATCGCGGTGATCGGACAATGTCCTGATCTTATCGATACCGCCCGCAGTGCAAAACCGCGATATGGCGAACGGAAGGTCCATGCTCACATTCACGATCACGATGTCCGACGGCAGCCTGCCTGCCTCTTCATTGAACCTGGTTGCCTGCAGGTTGCAGACGGGGGTATCCAGCGACGGTGTTACGCTGAATACCTTGATCTTACCTGAAAAATCCTTCAGCCGTATCTCCTTGAGGTCTTTATCCAGTGCAACGAAATCCGGTACTTTGTCGCCAACCTTCAGCGGTGTTCCGATGAGCGTGAGCGGATTACCTTTTGAGGTCACGATATTTTTTCTTTCCATATATCCTCCTTATGAAACCGTTTCATGATACTATGATAATCATGGTACCGGAGCACGGCAATACTGAGGAATCCGCTTTGGGTACAACGAAAGAAACACGATACTATTTGTTTGTTCTTCAGAGAAAAGCCGTGGTTTCAAGCAGCGTCTTTTTCAAGTTTTCTCTATCTCTTCTTGACATATCGGAAATGTGCTGATAGTTCTGAAGAGCTTATTATGGAGAATATAAAAGATACAATTGAATACGTATTCAGGCACGTAGCTCAGGGGGAGAGCGCTGCTTTCACACAGCAGAGGTCGACGGTTCGATACCGTCCGTGCCTACCAGTTTACTGCAGATCTATCAGCTGCTTCCGCTCCGGTGTCTCCTGCAGGGACACGGAGAACGGAGGTTCTACAGGCACGTAGCTCAGGGGGAGAGCGCTACCTTGACACGGTAGAGGTCGGCGGTTCGATACCGCCCGTGCCTACCATTTATTATGCTGACCATCACGTTCGAAAAGAAACAGTACACCGTCCAGCCGGGAACCACGGTGAAGGCATTCCTTGAAAGCCTTCAGAAACAGACATCCTCCGTTGTTGCGGCACGGCTTCAGGGAAAGTACATGGATCTTTCTTCTCCTCTGCAGGAGGATAAGGCAGAACTGGGAACTGTTGCGGTGACGGATCCTGAAGCACTCGCTATTCTGCGTCACTCCGCTTCGCACCTCATGGCACAGGCCGTGCAGGAGCTGTTCCCGGGAACGAAGCTGACCATAGGACCGGCGATTGAAGACGGGTTCTATTATGATTTTTCCGCTGCAAATCCATTCACGCCGAAGGACCTGGAAACGATCGAACAGCGCATGAAGGAACTGGCGAAGAAGAACATCCCCATCGAGAGGATGGAACTGACGAAAGACGAAGCAGAGAAGCTGTTCCGTGAGCGGCACGAGGATTACAAGCTCGAGATCCTCAGAGACATCAACGGCACCATCTCGGTGTACCGGCAGGGAGATTTTGTGGATCTGTGTGCGGGCCCCCACGTGCCGTCAACAGGGTACATCAAGGCGTTCAAGCTCCTTTCGACGGCAGGCGCGTACTGGCGGGGTGACGAGCACAACGAGATGCTCAAACGAATCTACGGTACGGCGTTTCCGGACAAGGAGTCCTTAAAGGCGCACCTTGCAAGGATTGAAGAGGCGAAAAAGAGGGATCACAGAAAGCTCGGAAAAGAGCTCGGACTGTTTTCGATAGAGGATGAGATCGGCGCAGGGCTCGTACTCTGGCACCCGAAAGGTGCAGTGCTGAGACAGGTCATCGAAAACTATTGGAAAGACCTGCACACCGCATCCGGGTATCAGTTCGTGTATACGCCGCACATTGCAAAACTTTCCCTGTGGAACACGAGCGGCCATCTGGGATTTTACCGTGAAAACATGTTTCCGTCCATGGAGCTGGAAGACGTGGATTACCAGCTGAAGCCCATGAACTGCCCTTTCCATATTGCCATTTATAAAACAGACACCAGGAGCTATAAAGATTTGCCCCTGCGGTGGGCGGAACTCGGGACGGTCTACCGGTTCGAACGGTCGGGTGTGATGCACGGACTCATGAGGGTCCGCGGGTTTACGCAGGACGATGCCCACGTGTTCGTTACCCCCGAACAATTGAAGGACGAGGTCATGAACATTCTCAATCTCGCCATCCGCTATCTCAGGACATTCGGGTTTGAGCACGTCAACGTGTATCTGTCGACCAGGCCGGAAAAATATGTCGGCAGCCTTGAGAACTGGGAACGGGCTGAATCCGCACTGAAGGGTGCCCTTGAGTCGATGTCCATGGCATACTCCATCGATCCCGGGGAGGGTGTTTTTTACGGACCCAAGATCGACATCAAAATAAAGGATGTTCTGGGCAGGGAATGGCAGTGCTCGACGATTCAGATTGACTTTAATCTGCCGGAGCGGTTTGATGTCAGTTACACCGGCGATGATAATCAGAAGCACAGGACCGTCATGGTTCACCGGGCCATCATGGGTTCGCTGGAAAGGTTCATCGGCGTCCTGATTGAGCATTACGGCGGAGCATTTCCCTTCTGGCTTTCACCGGTCCAGGTGAAAGTTGTTGCAATAAATACAAGAAATGTTGATTATGCGAACGAAATAGTGTTAGCTCTGAGAGACCGGCAGATCCGGGCCGAAGCGGATGCCAGGGATGAGACGTTGTCGTACAAGATCAGAGAGGCAACTTTACAGAAGATTCCCTATCTGTTAGTAGTTGGTGACAAAGAGCAGCAGGGGAAGACTGTGAATATTCGGCAGTACAAGGAAACACAGCAATCGGTACTTTCGGTTGATGAAACCGTGGAACTGATGTACAAAAAAAACAGAGAGAGGACAAATACATAGAAAAGGAACTGCGTTTTAACAGAAGAATCACTGCACGAGAGGTATTGCTCATTGATGCAAATGGTTCCCAGCTTGGGAACATGTCATTAGGACAGGCATTATCGATAGCAGAACAGGTGGGGCTTGATGTCGTGGAGGTTTCTCCGAACAGCACTCCTCCGGTGTGCAAGCTCATGGATTTTGGCAAGTATAAGTACCAATTGAAGAAAAAGAGCAGGGATTCCAGGAAGTCACAGATAGTTATTAAGACAAAGGAAGTGAAGTTACGGCCCACGACAGATGAACACGACGTCAATGTCAAGGTGGGAAAAGTGAAGGAGCTCTTGCAAGAGGGCAACAGGGTCAAGATTGGAGTTTTCCTGAAAGGACGGGAAATGATGTATACGGACAGGGCCTTTGCAATGCTTGACAGGCTGGTAAAGCTTCTGGCCGAGGAAGCAGTGGTCGTGGAGGCGCCCAAGCATTTCGGTAAAACCGTCTATGCAGTGGTAGCGGCAAAGAAATGATAATTATTCAAGGAGAGATTTGATATGCCAAAGATAAAAACGAAGTCAGGAGCAAAAAAGAGGTTTGCAGTGACGGGGACGGGCAAAGTCAAGGCGAAGAGCCCCGGAATGCGGCATTTGCTGGAGCATAAGGCAAAGGGTAGGAAGAGAAGGTTGAAGCATGAAGTGCTTTTTTCCGGTTCAATCAAGAAGCAGCTCAAACGCCTGATACCCACCGCGTAGCCGGCGACGGTATACGCCACTCACGATAAGCCATTCAGCAATAAAAATCCAGAACTACAAAAAAGATTTAAAATTCAAGCTTAAAACAAGAGACTGAAGAAAATACAAAGAGGTGTTTTATGAGGGTAAAAAGAGGAGTAACAGCGAAAAGAAGGCATAAAAAGTATCTGAAGCTTGCAAAAGGATACTGGGGGAAAAAGCATCTTCTCTATAAAACTGCCCGGGAAGCCGTAGAAAAGGCGATGAAGTACAGTTACCGGGACAGACGGGCGAGGAAGAGGGATTTCCGCTCGCTGTGGGTCGTCAGGATCAATGCCCAGGCGAGAGAGTTCGGCGTCAGCTATTCCGCGTTGATAGCGGGATTAAAGAAAGCAAACATCGAGATTAACCGCAAGATGCTTGCAGAACTCGCGATAAACAAGCCTGGAGATTTCCAGCTCCTCGTGAATGCTTCAAAAAAAGCTCTCAACCGTCAATAATGTCTGCGAAAAAATAAAAATTTGATTGACATGCAAAAAATGGTGTGCTAAAAAATAAAAATTTCATTTTTGGAGAGATAAGTGACAACAATTAACCAGTTGATACGCGGGGCAAGAAAGAGGATGAAGACCAAGAGTAAGGCTGCGGCCTTACAGGGAAATCCTCAGAAAAGGGGTGTGTGCGTCCGTGTCTATACGACGACACCGAAAAAGCCGAATTCAGCGCTGCGAAAGGTTGCAAGGGTAAGGCTGACAAACGGAATGGAAGTGACCGCCTACATTCCGGGGATAGGACATGAACTCCAGGAACACGCTGTTGTACTGGTTCGGGGAGGCAGGGTACGGGACCTTCCCGGCGTACGCTATCATATCATACGGGGATCGCTGGATACCACGGGAGTAAAAGAACGGAAGAAGGGGCGCTCGAAATACGGCGCCAAGAAGCAAAAGGCATAGAGGCACTGCAATGTCGAGAAAAAAGAAAGTTATACATGAATTCGTTTTACCGGAGGTCGGGGCCAGCGATGTTCTGGCAGCGAAGTTCGTCCGGTATATTATGAAAGAGGGAAAGAGGATCACGGCACAGAGGATCTTCAACGCCGTTCTGGCTGAGCTGAAATCGAAGAAGCAGGACGATCCGGTGAACGTTTTCGTCAAGGCCGTCGATAATGTTAAACCCGTCCTTGAAACACGGTCGAGACGGGTCGGTGGTGCAACCTACCAGGTACCTGTGGAAGTTCGTGAGAACAGGCGGATAGCCCTTGCATTCAGGTGGCTGCTGCTGGCTGCCCATTCCCGCACCGAGAAGACCATGGCAAACAAACTGGCAGGTGAAATACTCGATGCCTACGACAATAAGGGAAATGCAATCAAGAAGAGGGAAGATACCCACAAGATGGCAGAAGCGAACAGAGCTTTTGCACACTACCGCTGGTAATTTTCAGGGAAGTATAAAAATAACAGGAGCTTATTCTTTTTAATAATTTTGTATGGATAAAAAACTTATCAGAAATATTGGTATCATGGCGCATATTGACGCCGGGAAAACGACGACGACAGAGCGGATTCTGTACTATACCGGAGTCAACTATAAGATCGGCGAGATCGACGACGGAACCACGACGATGGACTGGATGGAACAGGAACGGGAGCGCGGTATTACGATTACATCGGCTTCCACAACGGCGGTGTGGAAAAACTACCAGATCAACATCATCGATACACCGGGCCATGTTGACTTTACGGTCGAGGTTGAGCGGTCGCTCAGGATTCTCGACGGCGCGATCGCTATATTCGATGCAGTGAGCGGCGTCGAGCCGCAATCCGAGACAGTCTGGCGCCAGGCGAATAAGTATAATGTTCCGAGGCTTGCCTATATCAACAAGATGGACAGGGTAGGAGCAGATTTTACCATGTCCGTCGATTCAATCAAAAAGAGATTGAACGCAAACCCGATTCCGGTTCAGATACCGCTCGGGAAAGAGAGTGATTTCAAAGGCATCATCGATCTTCTCCGGATGAAGGCCATCATGTATGACGAGGATACCCTCGGTGCAAAATACCGGGAAGCGGAAATACCCAAAGAGTATCTCATGGAAGCAGAGCTCAAGAGGGCTCATACCGTGGAAACGATCGCGGAACTCGACGAGAAACTCACGGAAAAATACCTTTCCGAAACACCCATAACAGAGGATGAACTCAGAGAGGCACTGAGAAAGGCGACCCTCGAGTTCAGAGCAGTACCGGTTCTGTGCGGTTCGTCATTCAAGAACAAGGGCGTCCAGCCTCTGCTCGACGCAATCGTCGATTATCTGCCGTCTCCTGCGGACCTTCCGCCGGTCATTGGCAAGGACCTTGCAGGCAAGGAACTCTCGAGAAAGATCTCCGATGAAGAACCGTTTTCGGCGGTTGCATTCAAAATCATGAACGATCCTTTTACCGGACAACTTACCTACATACGGATATACTCCGGAACATTGCTGGCCGGCAGCTACGTGTATAACTCCACCAAAGACAAGGTCGAGCGGATCGGCAGAATCGTCAGGATGCATGCCAATGCGCGGCAGGACGTGAAGAAGGTCGATTCGGGCGATATCGTCGCCGTCATCGGCCTCAAGTACACGATGACCGGAGACACCCTGTGTACGAAGGAACAGCCGATCATTCTGGAGTCGATGGAGTTCCCCGAGCCTGTGCTTTCGATTTCCATAGAACCCAAAACGAAGGCGGACCAGGACAAGCTTTCCGGTTCGCTGTATAAGCTCGCCACCGAAGACCCGTCGTTCAAGCTGCGGGTCGATCAGGACACAGGACAGACGATCATTTCCGGTATGGGTGAGCTGCATCTTGAAATCATTATCGACCGTCTGAAGCGGGAATACGGCGTCGAAGCGAACGTCGGAAAACCCATGGTTGCCTACAAGGAAGCGATCACCAAGGAAGCTGGTGCGGAAGGAAAGTACATAAAACAGACCGGTGGCCGAGGCCAGTACGGACACGTGCTTTTCAAGGTCAGACCTGTATCGCTTGACAACGGAGTAAAATTCGTCAACAAAATAGTAGGTGGTTCGATCCCGCGTGAATATATCCCTGCTATAGAGAAGGGGGTCCGGGAGGCAGCAGAAAACGGCGTGCTCGGCGGATACCCTGTCCTTGGTATTGAGGTGGAAGTCTATGACGGTTCATACCATGAGGTCGATTCATCTGAGATGGCGTTCAAAATAGCGGCTTCCATGGCATTCAAGGATGCTGTGCACAATGCTGCTCCGGTATTGCTCGAACCGATCATGAAGGTTGAGGTTACTGTCTCCGAAGAGTTCATGGGTGAAGTCATCGGAGATTTAAGTTCACGACGCGGTAAGATCATGGGTATGGAAATGCGGTTGAATATGCATATCATCCGGGCGGAAGTTCCGCTGGCGGAGATGTTCGGTTATGCGACGGACCTGCGTTCGAATACCCAGGGTAGAGGCGTATTTACAATGGAATTTTCTCATTACGAGGCCGTGCCTGCATCGATTGCTTCGGCTATCCTTGAGAAATTGCAAGGTGTTTAATAAAGCGTAGGAGGTAGAAAAGAAGATGGGAAAAGCAAAATTTGAAAGAACGAAGCCGCACTTAAACGTCGGGACGATCGGTCATATCGACCACGGGAAAACGACGCTGACGGCGGCAATAACGAAGGTATTATCAGAGAAGAAATTAGCGAATTTTATACCGTTTGATCAGATCGACAAGGCACCTGAGGAACGGGAGCGTGGGATC
>JAJYLM010000160.1 GCA_021787655.1 bacterium | reverse complement strand
GGGCAGGACCAGGAGAGCGGCAGGTTTAGGCATCCTCGAAGGAGAGACGGTCTTTCAGAAACGTAAGATTGTATCTCAGGTCGAGGCCGAGGTCACCGGCCGCTCTGCATTTGCAGCCGGAAATGCGGACGCAGGCATCTTACATGGCTACGAGATCCACCATGGCATAAGTTCGGGAGCACGGGGAATTTTCAAACTGCGCAGGACGCAGCAAGCTCCTGCCCATGAGAACCGGCAGGCAGAGCGCCAGGAGGACGGTGCTGTCAACCGCAACTGCTGGGGCACCTACATGCACGGAATCTTTGACAACGATCGGTTCAGGAGGAACTTGCTGAACCAGATCAGGATCAAGAAGGGACTGCTGCCGCTTCCTGTTCGCGCGGAGTATGCAGCGATACAGGACAAGGCCATTGATCATTTTGCCGGGATCGTCCAGCGCAACCTTGACCTTGAGTTCATCATGAGGATCGCCGGGATATGATGCACGTTGTGTATTCTGTCTGTAGTGTCGGACCGGGGGTGCTCATTGCAGCATGCCTGCTCGACCTGGCAATCGGTGATCCGAAATGGCTGCCCCACCCGGTGAGGTTGACGGGAAAGGCCATCCATGAAACCGAGACCTGGATGCGGAAGACATTTACGACACCACGCGGTCAAAAGATTGCAGGGGTGATCCTTGCCATCGTGATGACGTCCACTGTGTTTGCCGGGAGCTTCTTCCTGATAAGCATCTTGCTCAAGGCAGCCGGCATGCTGCCCCGGGTACTTGCAGCTGCTGTCATCGTCTATCTCGCAGCAACGACGACGGCATTCAGAGACCTCATCAGGGAGACATCGTCCGTGATAGAAGCTGTCAAAAGTGCTGACGTGCCCAGTGCACGGTCCCGCCTGAGCATGCTCGTCGGCAGGGACACCGACCATCTCGACGAACGGCACATACTCAGGGCAGCGATGGAAACCCTTGCAGAAAACCTCTCGGACGGCGTCATTGCACCGCTGCTGTATCTTGCACTGGGAGGTATCCCGGCGGCAATGGCGTATAAGGCGATCAACACCCTTGATTCCATGGTCGGGTACAAAAACGAGTGCTACCTTTACCTCGGCTGGGCGTCTGCACGGCTCGACGATATCGCCAATTATGTCCCCGCACGGGTCACCGGCGTTTTGATTGCCGCTGCATCCGGTATAGTATCCCGCTCTCCTGCAGTCCTGCGCACGTCCTTCAGGACCATGCTCAGGGACGGGAGAAAACATCCAAGTCCGAACAGCGGTATACCGGAATCGGCTATGGCCGGTGCTGTCGGCATAACGATGGGCGGCGTATCGATGTACGGCGGCATACCGGTCGAAAAGCCTGTTCTGGGCAGAGAAATTTCTGACGATTATCGCTGTGCTGCACGCCGGGCGATTTCCGTTGCAGAGATTGCTGGGGTGCTGGGGATGATCATGACAGCCGCGTTACTCGCTGTGAGGGGTATATGGTGGATGGCATGAATACCCGGCGGCATGCAGGGCAGCCTTCTCCGGCTTCTGTTGATCATGGAGGCAATATCCGTGCAGCCGCAGATGAACTCGGCATGCGGGAAAACGAGGTGATGGATTTCAGTGCGAGCATCAATCCGCTCGGCATCTCTGCGCGTGTCAAACAGGAGATCAAAAAACAGATCGATGCCCTCTGCCGGTATCCGGACCCCGGTGTACAGTCTTTGACCCGCGATCTTGCCGTTATCCATAGTATCGATCCCGGGAGTATCGTGTGCGGCAACGGCAGCACGGAGATCCTGCACCTGATCGCACGGGTCATCCGGCCCAAACGGGTCCTGATCCCCGTACCGACATTTACCGAGTATGAGAGAGCAGTTGCCCGGACAGGACTCAGGGGGCAAACCGTCTATGTTGCGCTGCAGGAGAAAGACAATTTCGATATTGACCCGGCTACCTTCATCCGGGCCCTCGGTGCTGCAGCTCCCTGCGGCGCAGCGTTCCTGTGCAATCCGAATAATCCGACCGGCAGGCTGCTCAGGAAGGAGAATGTCCTGAGGATCGCATCGGCAGCACAGTTTGCAAAATGCTACCTTGTCGTTGATGAAGCGTTTATGGACTTTGTTCCCGTGGAATCGGTGGTGCATGCGGTTCAGGACAATCCTTATCTTATCGTCGTTCGCTCCATGACGAAGTTTTACGCGTTCCCGGGGTTACGGCTGGGATATGGGGTGTTTCCCAAAGGTATTGCCGCAGCCATAAAACAGCACGCAGAGCCGTGGTCGGTCAATACGCTTGCCCAGGCAGCCGGCTGTGCAGCGATCCGGGATACCGGTTACGCGGCGCAGACCATGCAGCTGATCTCCCGGGAGAAGGCATTTTTGGAGGCAGGTTTTCTAAGGCTCGGCATTGCGTATGTTCCCTCGGAGGCCAATTATTATCTCCTGAGGTTCGGAGATGCAGCTTCGGTTGCCCGGCAGTTGAAGGGTGCCGGGATCCTGGTCAGGGAGTGTTCGGATTTCCGGGGAATCAGCGACAACACCTATATCAGGGCAGCAGTCAGGAGCCATCAGCACAACAGCGAGTTCCTGAAGCAGCTCTCGCGCTTACGACAAACAAACAAGGGAGGTGAATAGTATGAGAACGTCAAAAGAGGTAAAGAGGACACACAAGGATATGCATGCACCGAAGAAGGAGACACCGCACATCATTGCGTATCGTATGAAGTGCGCCAGGACGGCCAACGGATTGACCCATTTTGTCATGTACGGCGATGTACCGAAACAGCAGATGCCGTTATAAGGGCATGGTGTGCAGGGCGGACCTGCAGGGCACCAGGGGCATGTTCAGGCACGCCCCTGCGCCTGCACACAGGGAACTGAAGAATCAACGGCACACGGCACAACAGAGCAGACGTGAAAGGATATGAAATGAATAGATCAAACAAACGGAACCAGGGTACATACCTCGTGGATATCGATCCGGCATGGAAGCTGGTACTTGACCCGGAAAATATTTTCTGGGGGCTCCTGAACAAGGATGATCAGGGTGCTTATCTCCCGGCGGATTTTTTGCACCTGTATGAACAACAGAAAAAACAGCTGGACAGACAGCTCGCTGACTTCAGATTCACGACAGAGTTAAACAGCGTCTATATCGATCCAACAGACCGGTGCAATGCGCACTGTCCCTACTGCTATATCCCTCAGGAGATCAGGAAACACGGAACACAGATGAGCGCCGGCCTGCTCGATGAAGTTTTACGCAAAATCAAGGCATACTTTAAGGACAGCAGGAAAAAACCCGTCATCATCTTTCATGCAGCAGAACCCTTCCTGGTCAAGGAGCTGCTGTTTGACGCGATACGGAAATATCGTACGTCTTTCCTCTTTGGCATCCAGACGAATGCCACCCTCCTTGAAAAGAAAGACGTCGATTTCATGAAGGCTGTCCGGGCGGGTGTCGGCATTTCGCTTGATGCGCCGGCAAAGGCGCTCAACAACCATCTGCGCTCCACCGGCAACGGGAACGGAAACTATGATGCGGCAATGCAGGCTCTGGACTGGTTCGACGGATATGAAGGGCTCAGCGTCATTACGACAGTTACCAGGCACAATGTCACTGTCCTCGAGGAACTCGTCAGGGTCCTCCATGCAAAAAAGGTTTCATCCCTTCTATTGAATCCGGTCAGACTCACCATGAAATCCGCGGTCAGTCTCAAGCCGGACGATACGCTCTTTGCGGACAACCTGATACGGGCTGTTGAAACAGCGATGGACCTCACCGAAAAGACCGGCCGGCAGATTGTCGTTGGTAATGTGGCGAACACGATTCTGGCGATCGTTGCACCCGCAGCACGGCGGATGATGTGCGACATCTCCCCCTGCGGTGCAGGGCGTACGTTCCTTACCGTAACTGCCAACGGCGATATGCTGCCGTGCGGCGAATTCATCGGCTTCAAAGAGTTCTCCGGCGGGAATATTTCTGCCTCGTCGATCGGACATGCCCTGCATTCGGATGCCTTCAAAAGGGTGCGGGAAAGGACCGTGGAGATGATCGACGACTGTAAAACCTGTGTCTTCAGAAACATCTGCGGAGCGCCGTGTCCCGCAGAGTTACACGCACGGGGAGATATGTATCAGAAAGCCCGCTCGTGCGAATTCTACAAGACAATGATCCGCTATGCGTTTCAACTGATAGCACGGGACAAGGTCCAGTATCTCCTGCGCAGCGATGCTGTGCGCCGGATGGAGTATGAGTATCTCTATGCGTAGAGCGCTCGTTCATGCCCTCAACACGGGAGTGTGCCAATGAGCGGTGTTGTCATAGCGGGTACACACAGTGGATGCGGAAAAACGACCGTAACGCTCGGCCTGCTCAGCGCTTTTCAGAAAAAGGGGCTGAAGGTCCAGTCGTTCAAGGCAGGGCCTGATTTCATCGATGCCGGACTGCATGGCCTGGTCACCGGTATGCCCCCGAGAAACCTCGATATATGGATGTGCGGCGAGCAGGGGGTACGGCAGTGTTTCCGGAAACATGCAGGCTCTGCGGACATCTCTGTTGTCGAAGGGGTTATGGGC
>JAJYLM010000159.1 GCA_021787655.1 bacterium | reverse complement strand
AATCATGGAACGGACCGCGTCGGAGGTGCTCCAGATCTTCGGCGGCTACGGGTTCATCAAGGAATACCTGGTTGAGCGCGGCTACCGCGATTCGCGGCTCTCCTCAATCGGCGGCGGGACATCGGAGATACAGCGGGGCATCATTGCCCGGTCGCTCATGAACTTCAAGTAGGGAGGATACCATGGATTTCGAATTGACAAGCGAACAAAAAAATCTGAAGGAATCGTTTGCAAAGCTGTGTGAAAAGGAAATCGCTCCCCGGGCGGAGTACATCGACAAAGAGGCTGTGTTTCCCCGGGAAAGCATCGCACTGCTGGGCACATCGGGGTTTCTGGGTATGGGGTTTCCCGAAGAGTACGGCGGTTTCGCCGGTGATCCGGTGACGAAAGCCCTGCTCGGCGAGGAGCTTGCAAAGGCGTGTGCTTCCACGTATCTCTCGGCCGGTGCGTCTGCAGGGCTCTTTGCTGTTCCGGTCTGGAAGTTCGGGACCGAAGCCCAGAAAAAAAAGTATCTGCCGGACATTCTTGCCGGAAAGAAGATAGGAGCGCTCGCGATTACCGAGCCGCACGCGGGCTCCGATGTCCTCGGTATGAAGACCACGGCACGCAGACAGGGCAGTACCTGGGTCATCAACGGATCCAAGACCTTTATAACGAACGGTCCGGTCGCAGATTATTATGTCGTCGTCGCCTACACAGATAAAGACAAAAAGCGGGACGGTCTCAGCCTTTTTCTTGTCGACCAGGACACGAAAGGGTTCTCGCGGGGCAAACCTCTCGAGAAGATGGGGGTCAGGGGGTCACCGACGTCCGAGCTTTTCTTCGACGACTGTGTGGTTCCTGAAGAACATATCCTCGGCACCGAAAATAACGGGTTTTACCAGCTTGCGCAAACACTGACGCACGGAAGAATCGGCATGGCTGTGTACAGCCTTGGTATCGCCCAGGCGTGCCTCGATGAATCCATCAGCTATGCCCAGGACCGGTCGGCGTTCGGCAGGAAGCTTGCTTATTTTCAGGACATTCACTTCAAGATCGCGGACATGAAGATGTACATCGACGTCGGCAGGGAGCTCATCTACAAAGCCGCATGGATGCTGTCCCAGGACGATCCCCAGTCTATCCTGTTCGCTTCGATTGCAAAACTCTTTATGTCGGAACATGCGACAACAATCGCGAGCGATGCCGTGCAGATCTTCGGCGGCTACGGTTTCATGAAAGGCTACAAGGTGGAACGCCTCTACAGGGACGCGAAGCTCGGAGAAATAGGTGAAGGTACCTCGGAAATCCAGAGGGCCATCATAACGAAGCTCGTGGAGGACCAGTACTGAGCAGTCCTCAGGCAGTGAAGACCAGCGCGGGCTGGAGCACCGGGTGTTCGGAAACGTACTGTTTTTCCAGCTGAGAGACAAATTTTTTCACAAACAGATGGTTGAGTGCGTGACCGCTCTTGAAGCTCGTGATATGTCCCTTGATCGGACCGCCTATCGTGTAGAGGTCGCCGAGAAGATCGAGTATTTTATGACGGACAAACTCATCCGGAAACCTCAGTCCCTCTGCGTTCATCACATCGTTTTCATCAAGCACGACGGTGTTTTCAAGAGACGACCCCTTTGCAAGACCCAGCGACTGCATGGTGTTGTAGTCCTTTAAGAACCCGAACGTTCTCGCCCGGGCCAGGCCGGCATGGAACTGTTCCGGCGTGTTGTTGTAGGTATATTGCTGCTTGAGTATCTTCGGATGGGAAAAATCTATAATACCGTCAATGATAAGGGCAGCTGCGGGCGTATATTTGATAAAACCGCTGTTCTGCTCGACCGTGAATCCTGCGTCCATGGTCAGGAAATCCTTTTTCACCGGGAGGGTGTAGATGCCTGCATCGAGGATTGCGTCGGCAAACAACGATGCACTTCCGTCACCCCCGGGGATTTCATCACCCTCGATCTCTATAATCGCGCTGTCGATGCCGAAACCATGGAGCGTACTCAGGAGGTGTTCTACCGTAAAAACGGTGAATTGATCGTCACCGATGCTTGTTGCAAACATGGTGCTTTTAACTTTCTCTATACCGAGGGGTACATACCGCACCACGTTGCCAACCTTCTTTGCGAACAGAATATGATCGTGTTCTGACCCCGGGTGTATTGTCACCCGTGAAAACTCTCCGGTGTGCAGCCCGTATCCTTCGCAAACAACCTTGCTTTTTACGGTCCTTTTAAACATACAATTCGGAATATGCAAAGATCGTACCAGCTCTAAAGTTGTTGTATTCTGATAAGTTGGACGTCTTACGCTGTAAAAAATGTGATTATAACGTCACGGTTGGTTGCTGTTATGCAACATGGATATGGAGCGGGGCACCGCCGACAACGTGGAGGTGGATATGGTAGATACTCTGTCCGCCCCATTGTTTGACATTGAAAACAGCCTTAAATCCCTTCTCGGAAATGCCGGTTTTGTCCGCCATCTGTTTTGCAACGAGCATGATCTTCCCCAGGAGGGATTGGTCCGATTCGGAGATGTCGGCAAGGGTCGCTATGTGCTTTTTCGGAATGACGAGGAGGTGTACCGGTGCAACAGGATGAAGGTCGTTGATCACCACGAGGTCGGCGTCTTCGTAGAGAAACTGAGACGGGATTTTTCCGCTTGAAATCTGGCAGAATATGCAATTGTCCATAACTTCCTCCTGAAAAAACCGGTAGCAAACTGGGGGTTTAAATACAAGCAATTCGGCATGCACGGGCCGACTTACTCTCCCAGAGGCACTGCCTTTATGTCTTTCTTTGTTCCGACACCCATGGTCAGGATAATCTTGAACGCCTCTTCAATGGATATATTGAGTTCATGGAGGCTTGATCGTTTTACAAAGAGAAAGAACCCTGATGTCGGGTTCGGCACCGTTGGTACGAACACAGTCAGGTGTTCAGGCGGATCCATGTTCACGATATCCGCCTTACCGACGACAAATCCGATTGCATAACTGCCGGGGCTGGGGAATTCAACCAGGACGACGTGATTGAACTGTTTTCTGTTCTCGGTAAAAGCATCGGTGATTTGTTTTGCTCCGTGGTAGATGCCCTTGATGAGGGGGATGTTGGAAAACGTGTACTCCATGAAGTTCAGCAGTTTTTGTCCCAAATAGTTATAGGTCATCAGCCCTATGATGAAAACCAGCACGATGGCAATGATAAGGCTTATGCCCCGCACGTGGATATAAGTCTGGGGATTGATGACGGAAGGCAGTATGCCGAGCAGGCTGTCGGACCACGATATAAGGACCTTGATGATAAAGATCGTTATGATGATCGGTATAAAAACAGCGATACCCGCGAGGAAGATATTTCTTATCCGGATGCTGAGCCTGTCCTTAATTTTCGATATCGTCGGAATCGAGCTATTCAACAAAAATATCCTCTTCGATCGAGCCCTTTTCGGATTCCACGTATGATATCAAATACTTTTTGCTCTGTTCGTCCAGGTTTAAAAATCTGATGCCCATTCCCGGAAGAGCATCCTGGGTTGGCTCGGTACCGGGCTTATACTGGTGCGACCAGACGACTTCGCCCTTTGTCTCGATCAGCTTGATCGCCCCCGGAAGGCGGAACCGTATGTCCAGCATGGTCCCCTTCTTGAGCGGGGAGCCTGTCTGGATGAGGAACCCTCCCACGCTCATATCCGTCGTATAGTCAATTTTGAAATTGTCCGCTCCCTCGGTCGAGATCAGAACAGGGATGCAGATCAACCGTCTCTGCTCTTTGCGGATCTGATGGAGTAAATCTATATCATCGTTCATAAAGGTGTAACTTCTATCAGCAGGCTCCGTGTCCGTGGTCCGTCAAATTCGCAGAAAAAGACCGATTGCCACGTTCCAAGCACGAGCCTTCCATTCTCGACGAACAGAGAGAGGGTAACACCGATCATGCTCGATTTTATATGCGCATCGGCATTGCCCTCTTTATGGTTATACACACGGTCTGCAGGCACGATCCTGTCCAGGGTGTCGAGAATATCCTGTTTTACCGCGGGATCTGCATTCTCGTTGATGGTTATGCCGCTGGTCGTATGGGGTACGAACAGGTAACAGATGCCCCGCACGACGCCCAGCCTTTTCAGCAGTGCGTTGACATCGGCTGTGATGTCGATGATCTCTATCCTCTTTTTCGTGACGACCGGCAGGTGTTTCATGGCTGAACTTCTCTCAAAATAAAGCCCCTGTTCTCCAGGGGCTTATGGTTCGTGTATCCAAAATTTCCGCAGCACATAGATTTACGGCTGAATGTTCACAATGGAAACAGAGCCGGTGATCGCTTCAGCGTAGCTCTGACCAAGTACCGTTGTCGTCGTGTCGCTGGCCGTAAGAACGCCTGTTGCCACAACCTGATATGCACCGGGGGGCACGTTGAATGCCAAAAAGTCACCCTGCGTGGATGTCATCGTTAAGGTGGGATCCGGCAGGCCTAAGGGCGGTTTACCGTAAAAAATATTGCTCGTCACGACTGCACCTGTATTGACATTAACGAGGTCGACCATGGCATTCTCGATAGCATTGCCGTCGCAATCGCCCACCGTGCCGACAATGGCAC
>JAJYLM010000158.1 GCA_021787655.1 bacterium | reverse complement strand
GCTTGCGCCCATTGCCCAAAATTCCTCACTGCTGCCTCCCGTAGGAGTCTGGACCGTGTTTAAGTTCCAGTGTGGCTGGTCGTCCTTCCAGACCAGCTACCGGTCATAGCCTTGGTGAGCCGTTACCCCACCAACAAGCTGATCGGACACAGGCCCATCTTCAGATGAAAGCTTGTAAACAGAGGCCTCTTTGCTGACTAAGATCTCACTTAACCAGATTATCCGGTATTAGTCCCGCTTTCGCGGGATTATTCCGGTTCCGAAGGTAGGTTACCCATGTGTTACTCACCCGCTCGCCGCTTTACTCCTCCGATTGCTCGGAGTTTCTCGCCCGACTTGCATGTGTTATGCGTACCACCAGCGTTAGTCCTGAGCCAGGATCAAACTCTTAACAAAATTCTGTCTCAAAGAAATATAACTATCCACTCTTAAATTATCAAAGAACTATTCCCATCTCGTGGGACTTATATTTAAGACACAGGAAAAAATGCTTGTCAAGCATAATTTAACATGACCGTGTTTTTGCCTGTTTTTTGATACCTTCTCAGAGGGAATCAGGGAAACGGTGATCCTCTCCATTCGGTTGATCAACGGCGCCGGGAAGCGTCTTCTTCTGCAGACAAAAACCGGATCTGGAAGTCTGTCCCTTCCGGTGATGATGCCGCTGTGATCGTCCCGTTGTGCAGTTCAACGATCCATTTGACGATGCTCAGCCCGAGTCCGTGTCCTTCTGCAGGAACTGATTTCCCTCTGTAAAACCGATCGAATATTTTCCCCAGTTCATCATGCGCAATACCCGGTCCCTGGTCCTGTATATCAATTAAAATACCTGCGCCGTCACGGACAGCGGAGACGAAAACTTTTTTTCCCTGCGGGGTAAACTTGATGGCGTTGTCGATGATGTTGCTGAATGCCCGCTTGAGCAGCCGCTCATTTCCCCGGAGGATCAGTCCCTCCTCAACCGTGTGCTCGAACCGGACCGCTTTATCCAGAGCAAGGATACCGAGAAAATCTATGGTCTGAAGAATAAGACGGGAAGCATCGACACGGGTGAATGCGGCCTGAATCGATTCAGTGCGGGAGAGGGACGTCAGGAGCAGATCGTCTATTATCCTCGTCATCTGATCCACTTCTTCGAGAAGGCTTACCAGCAGTTCACGGTAGTCGGCTGCAGGGCGGTCTCCGGTCATGTTGATCTCGATGCCGCTCTTCATAACCGTCAGCGGCGTTTTCAATTCATGCGACACGTTCTGGGAAAAATGAGCGAGATCGTCGAACGTCTTTTTCAGTCTGAGCAGCATATCGTTGAACGTCCGTGCGAGTTTTCCTATTTCATCGTTGTGCGTTTTTACGTTGATCTGCTCTGCCAGGTTGCCGGCTTCTATACGACGCGCAGTCTCTATGATTTCATCGACTGGTTTCATTGCCCTGCCGGCGATGACGATCCCTCCCCAGCTCGCCACGAGAATGAAAACCGGGGTGACGATCATCAGAATGATACCGAGCATGCTCAGAAAATTGTTCTGCGCATTGAGCGATGTTCCCATGACCAGGTAATAGCGTACCGATCCCTGCCCGGCGATGGGGTACAACAAGGTCCTCACATCCCTGTGTCTGAACAGGGTAGCGGTCCGGAACAGAAAGGTGTCGTGCTCTATTGAGCTGAATGCCCGGGTATCAACCGGGATGTTGGCCGTGTAGAGGTTTGCCGACCTGTACAGCAGGTTTCCGTTGATCGAGTATATCTGGAGATAATAATTAATGCCTTTCAGTTCCTCGTCCAGCTCTTCGAACGAAGGCTTTGCAATTTCTTCAAGAAAGATTGATCTGCACTCTTTTGCCTCGGCCAGCATGTCCCGATCGGTGTCTTTGATGATCTTGTGGGAAATGAGTACAAACAGGAAGACACTGTACAGAATCAGGGTGATCGAGAATATTGCGACATACCAGACAGTTAATCTAATCCTTATGGGCAGCATCCTGCTCTCTCAGAACGTAACCGAATCCCCGGGCGGTATGCAGCAGCTTCTTGTCAAACGGCTGATCGATCTTCGCCCGCAGATGATTTATGTAAACATCCACGACATTGGTGAAGCTGTCGAAATCCTGATCCCAGACATGCTCTACGATCATCGTCCTTGTCAGGACCTTTCCCTGATTGTATAAAAAATATTCGAGCAAGGCATATTCCTTCTGCGTCAGATCGATCCTCTTTCCCGCCCGCTTGACTTCATGGGTTGCGGGGTTCAATTCAAGATCAGCCAGGGCGAGCTTCGTGCTCCTGACGGATTCGTGCCTTCTCAGGATGGCGCGTATGCGAGCGCACAACTCCTCGAACTCAAACGGCTTGGTCAGGTAATCGTCCGCACCAAGGTCTAATCCGAGAATCTTTTCCTCGGTGCTGTTCTTCGCCGTCAGGAATATTGCCGGTGTATCGTCGTGGTTGTCCCTGAGTTCTTTCAGGACCTCTCTGCCGTTCTTGCCGGGAAGCATGACATCGATGATGAGGAGATCGTAATCGTAGGTCTTCGCCATGCTGGAGGCGTCCTCCCCGTTGTCGATAACATCGACTGCATACCCCTCCCCTTCAAGCCCCTTCTTGATGTGGCTTGCCACCTTTTTTTCATCTTCGATAACCAGCAGCCTCATACCGCGAGCTTTACCGGGGCAACAGGGAGCGATAATACAGGAGAAAATACAGGTACGCTACCGGCAGGCCGAAGAGCAGCGCATCGATCCTGTCCATGACCCCGCCGTGCCCGGGAAACAGCGCGCCCGAATCCTTGACCCCCGCATCCCGTTTAAGCCTGGATTCAGCAAGGTCCCCTGCAAGTCCGGAAATACTCAGGAGCACGGAAAGGATAAGCGCCTGTCCCAGTGGAAAGCGCTGGGGTGCTATCTTCCAAATCACCGCAGCTGCGATAAGGCTTGCTGCAATCCCTCCGCCGACGCCTTCCCATGATTTTTTCGGACTGATGGCTGGTGCCACCCTCCGCTTCCCGTAGGTCTTGCCGACGAAATATGCACCGGTATCACTGATGAAGATAACAGCAATTGTGAACAGCAGTGCATAGATGCCGGTCCCGTTATCGATATGCCGGGCCGCACGGAGTGGACTGGACAACGCAGAATTCCCTGCAAGCGAAGTACCCAGGTCCCGAAGCCTGATTGCAAAGCTGAGGAGTCCGGCGATATACAGTACACCAAAGATAGTACCGCCTGTTCCCGAGAGGGCTGTCGTGGCGTCCTTCTCGAAGAGACCGGCACAGAGTATGAAGATCATCACCGCGAACACGATGAAATAATAGTCCTGCATACCATAAGCAGCAATCACGACAGCAAGACCGGACACATATCCTGCAGCTTTGAGCGGCTTGAATCCTTTTAGTTCCATGATATGAAAAAATTCCCACAGGCCGATAACCGTAACGAACACGACCAGCGCCAGCAACACGTATCCTCCCCGGAACAGGGCAACGAGGACTATGGGAATACCCACGACAGCCGTCAATAATCTTTTTGACAGCTCACCCAGCTTCATAGGTTCCGGCTCTGCGCCGTTATGCCGGCTATCATTTCTGAAACGTTTTGATAGCGCTGCTCTTTGTCTTTGGCGAGACCTTTGACGATCATATCATCCAGCCAGGGAGCAACAGTCACGATTGTGGAAGGCCGTGCAGGCATTGCCTGTATCTGCTGTGCGATGACGTCTTTCGGCATGCCGGTAAAAGCAGGGGTTCCGGTAACGAGTTCGTACAGGACCATGGAAAATGAGTAAATATCGCTCCGCTCATCGGTTTCCTCTCCCATTGCCTGCTCCGGAGACATATACAGCGGTGACCCCATCACGGTGCCGGACATGGTCATCCCCGAACTGCCGACGAGCTTCGCAAGTCCGAAATCAGCGATCTTGACGATAGCGTCCTTCCTCACCAGAATATTCATGGGTTTCAGGTCCCGGTGGATGATCTTCATCCGGTGGGCGTAGTCCATTCCCCTGAGGATCTGAAGTGCATAATCAAGCGTCGTGGTCAGGGGGAGCCGTGACGACTTTGCGATCCGGTCCAGGGACTGTCCCTCCACGTACTCCATGGTGTAATACAAGGCATCGCCGTCGCTGACAATATCGTAAAGCTGAACAATGTTGGGATGGGTCAGACGGGCAAGCAACTTCGCCTCCCTGAAGAAGCGTTCTTTAAATTCCGCGTCCTCGGCAATATGGAGCGGCAGCTCCTTGATCGCAACCTTGCGTTCCAGAACGCCATCCTCGGCAAGCCAGACCACTCCCATGGCACCCTGGCCGAGCTTCTCAATCTTTTTATACCGTTGTGCTATCGCACCGTCCGGTACCGGCGTTTGTCTGACCATGGTTTTCGCCGGATCCGAGGGGCGCTCTGCTGCACCGGCAGGTGCATTCGATACGGATTTTGCCGATAAGAGCGATTTCACACCATCTATCTTCTGGTTGATATCCATTCTCTGTATCTCATCAAGGCAGTACGAGGCTGCAACCTTGAAATTGTACAGCGCCCTGGACAAGTCATTCTGGGACTGTGCCTGTTCAGCCTTGTCACAGGCTGTACGGA
>JAJYLM010000157.1 GCA_021787655.1 bacterium | reverse complement strand
TAAACGGCAAGGTCGTCTGGTCGCGGACAAAAGATACCCTGGAAAAAGCCTCTTCCAATGTCATTATAGGTATACAATTTCAGGACCTGGAAACCGTCTACAGGGACAAACTTCACACGTATATAGAAACGCACAACGTCGAATCCTGACCGGTCTGGCGCCGGCATTATCCAGAAAAGTGATCAGGATAACTATAAGCCGGATTCTGTCGCGTATGGCTATTTATCTGGGACCGCCATTACTGGCGGCCTCGAGCAACCGACCCGCAGGCATCGGACGGGCAGCCCTCAACCGCCTGCTTATTCGGTTTTGCTTCGGATGGGGTTTACAGAGCTGCCCTGTTCGCACAGGGCACTGGTAAGCTCTTACCTCACCGTTTCACCCTTATCCCGCCAACGGCGGGACGGTTTACTTTCTGTTGCACTCTCCTTATGACGCAGTCTGCGTCACAGTCGCTGTTGGCGACCATCCTGCCCTTTGAAGTCCGGACTTTCCTCCCTGTTGAATCTGAAGGACCAACAGAGCAGCCATCCATTATCCTGATCATCCCCAGTGTAGCCTGTCTGCTGAAAGAGTCAACTCCCTTGAATCCGGAGGACGGATTATTCGAGGACATCCCCGGCCTTCAGCCGTCTTCCATTTGCGTAGCTGAAGGCATCCATTGCCGTGCCGCCGGACGGTTTTACAGATCGAAGGATGAGTACGCCATCGCCTGTTGCGGTATGGATTCCCTGCTTGTCAATGCTGATGATATAGCCTGCCGGCAAAACGCTTGTGTGTCCCGATAGTTCTGTTGCAAGCACGTGAACAGCCTGCCCTTTACAGGTCGTCCATGTACCGGGCCATTCGATCAACGCCCTGACAGTATTGTTGAGTTCTGCGGCAGACCGGTTAAAATCAAGCCTTCCATCCGCCTTGGTTATCCTCGGTGCCAGCGTCGCCCGGTCGTGCTGCTGAGCGACAGGCTCAATCCGCTTTTGTTCGAGCAGGCCGATGGTTTTCAGGAGCAGTTCTGCCCCGCGCGCAGAGAGCCTCTTCCCCAGCGTGATGGCATTGTCCGACGCTTCAACCGCCATTTCTTCCTGCATCAGAACAGGCCCGCTGTCCATGCCTTCGTCGAGCATCATGATCGTTGTGCCGGTTTTTGCATCGCCATGCATGAGTGCCCGCTGGATTGGTGCAGCTCCACGGTAAGCCGGCAACAGGGAAGGATGTACATTGAGGCAACCGTAGGGCGGCAGGTGCACTATCTCGGGCGGTATCAGCTTGCCATAGGCAACAACGACGATGATATCCGGGTCGTGCCCGCGTACCCATGCAAGCGCTTCACTGTTTTGCCGCAGGGTTGCCGGTGTTATGGTATCGATGCCGTGGTTTTCTGCAAGCTCTGCAACAGGTGTCGGTCTGGCGTGCAGCCCTCGTCCTGCCGGTTTTTCCTGATTGGTTATCACGCCGACAACCCGGTACGGTGACTGGAGAAGTGACTCCAGCGACGGTATACTGAATGCAGCACTGCCCATAAAAATTATCTTCATATATCCTTTATGTACGTTCGCTGATCAAAAAAAGCAAGACTGCTGTTAGCGCACCATAAAAAACGCCCCCTGTGCTGCAGGGGGCGTTAAAAATATTAATCTTTCAAACAGTCATTACAGGAACAAAGGTGCCATAACAAGGGTCACCGTTGCCAGCAATTTGATGAGAACATGGAGTGATGGACCTGCTGTGTCCTTGAACGGATCACCAACGGTGTCTCCTACGACCGCTGCCTTATGTGCATCGGAACCTTTGCCGCCCAGTGCGCCGGTTTCTACATACTTCTTTGCGTTATCCCATGCACCGCCGCCGTTGTTCAACACAATCGCAAAGAGTACGCCCACGATGGTCGCAACCATAATGAAGCCTGCAACCGACTGTGCACCATAGCCGAATTCCCTGAATACCAACCCTACGATGATCGGTGAAAGTATAGGCAGGATACCGGGAAGCACCATCTTCTTCAGTGCCGTTTTTGTAACGATATCGACGGTACGTCCATAATCCGGTTTTGATGTGCCTTTCATAATGCCCGGGTTTTCCTTAAACTGTGCCCTGACATCGCTGATGACCGAATATGCCGCTTTCCCGACAGCCGCTATCGCCAATGACGCAAATATGAATACCAGCATTGCACCGAGTAACCCGGCCACAAATACGTGCACATCCGCAAGGTTAATGGTATGCGATACCTCGTAAATCTGCTGTGCGGTCTGACCTATAAAAAGCTTCGACTTCGTCATCAACTCACCGACATCATCAAGATACGCATTGAAGAGCAGGAATGCCGCAAGTGCCGCACTGCCGACTGCATAGCCTTTTGTCAATGCCTTTGTCGTGTTTCCGACGGCATCGAGCTTGTCTGTCTTTTTCCTGATCGATTCGGGCTGATCGGACATCTCGATGATACCTCCTGCATTATCCGTTATCGGACCGAAGGTATCCATTGCAAGAATATACGCTGATGTGGAAAGCATACCCATGGTCGCAATCGCCGTACCAAAAAAACCACCGCCGGTTATTTGTCCACCGATTGGGTTGTTTTGAAATTCAAGTGCACTGCCCTTGAGTCCGAAGTAGTACGACATAATCAAGGCAATACCAATTACTATCGCCGGCAGGACGGTATTCTCGAGTGCAACCGCAAAACCGGTAATAATGACGGTTGCAGGTCCTGTTTTTGCGGACTCTGCAATCTCTTTAACCGGCCTGTATCTGTATTCTGTATAGTACTGCGTTATAAACACAAACAGAATACTGGTTACAATACCGACCAATCCAGCGTAGAAAAACCACATATTGTTGTTCAGCAGTAGGTCCGTTGCAAGCCAAAATCCGCCTGCGGCAAGGATACTGGTAAGATAATACCCTTTATTGAGTGCCTGCATCGGTTCACCGTCTTCCTTTGTCTTTACAACGAGTACGCCAAACATGGCTGCAATAAGACCAAATGCCCTTGCAAGCAGAGGAAATAAGATGCCATTGATTCCAAAATGCTGGAAAAGTGCTATACCGAGGATCATGGCTCCGATGTTCTCGGCAGCCGTTGACTCAAACAGGTCAGCACCCCTTCCTGCACAGTCGCCGACATTGTCACCGACAAGGTCTGCTATAACTGCAGGGTTTCTCGGGTCATCCTCGGGAATGCCGGCCTCAACCTTACCCACAAGGTCTGCACCGACATCAGCGGCCTTCGTGTAAATACCGCCGCCAAGCTGTGCAAACAATGCAACAAAGCTGGCTCCGAACCCGTATCCAACAAGCATATACGGCACATGCTGCGGGTTTGCAAGTCCCCCATAGAGCAGGAACAGTATGGATATACCGAGCAGGCTCATTGCTACGATGGTTATACCTGAAACAGCACCGCCACGGAGCGATACCTTCAATGCTTCATCGAGACTCCGGGTTGATGCTGCTGCGGTCCTCACATTCGATCTGATCGCAATGTGCATACCCACATACCCTGCAAGGGCAGATGAGAAAGAGCCGAAGATAAAGGCTATGCCTGTTTTCCATGCAAGGCCCGCATTATTCTGTACACCGTAGTATATACCAAAGATGATTACAGCCGTGAGGATTGCAAGCGATATAATCGTCTTGTACTGCCTGTTCAAAAACGCGACAGCACCTTCCTTGATCGCATTGCTGATCTCCTGCATCTTTGGTGTTCCCATGTCCTTTTTAAGGACCCAACTCGCCAGCCAGCCTGCGTATCCCAGTGATACGAGACTGACTCCGACAATGAAAGTCAATATTATCTGAGCTTCATGTGCCTGTGTCATACTTCCTCCTTTTTAAGTTTTATATATTTTCTATAGGTACTCACGAAATCGTCAGCCATGTCTGTGCCTTTGATGCCCAGCAGAATCAGCGTCACCTCGACAAGTGCCCATCCAAAAAAGAGAGCGGTGACCGCTTCACGGGCCGAAGGCATAAAAAATTGTATACACCATACAATAAACATACCACTTGCTTCATATAAATTAAATTTCATGTCAATCAAAAGTAATATTGTTGCACTGCACTGGGCAAACGTCAGCAGCAATTCAGACCTCTGGGAGGCATCGAAATGGATGGCGGTCGCACTTCCGAGGGAATAGGCATAGACGAACGGCAGCAGCGCCGGAAGCAGGGTGAGCTGATTAACGGTGGACGATGTTATATTCATCAGTCCCATGGTAGCCCCCTCTTTCTTTCGTGCCCAATAAAAGGCACTCAGCTTTTCCGGGAACTCCGACAAAAACGGGGAGACCCACTGGATAAAAATAAACTCGGAAATGCCCGCGGACAGTGCCACAGCCTTCATGCTTCCGATAAATGGATCGACGACAGCAACGAGTCCTGCCCCCCCGGCGATAAAGAGGACTGCAATGACGATGGCCCGGTACGGAGGCTTCATGCTGATGATCTTCGATGGAACATACTCCACATGTGCCGGATCATTATTTCCCTGTGAAGGCAGCCGGGTAAGGAAGAACAGATACAGGAGGTAAACGAGCAGCAGAACGATACCGTCGGCAATGGATAAACTTCCCTTCAGATATATAATAAGCAGGTACAGCACACCGACGGAAAAGAATGCAATCTCGATCGAATGCGGCTTTTCTATGCGGATAGTCGAACCATTTCTGTGCTTGCGG
>JAJYLM010000156.1 GCA_021787655.1 bacterium | reverse complement strand
GCCCGGCAGCATCAGGTACGGGGGGTACGTGTAATCGCTGAACGGCAGTCCGCTCGGGAGGACATTGGGCGTGTACTTCATTGTATCGGGACCGCGCAGGGGGATGGTGCTCTGGTCGGTCAGATAGATGTTGCCGTAGATATCTGCATACACAAAGTTCTGGGAACCGACCTTGAAGTAGCTCTGCGCAGTGATGAACTGGGCAAGGTTTTGCGCCTGATCGATCTTATAGAACGCCTCGAGTTCGTTGGAAGGCACCATGCCTGTCCAGGTGAATGCCTCCAGTGCTGTCGAACTCCCGGGTGTATAGCTGCCCGGGTAGACGGGCATGGAACCGTGTCCCGGAATAGTGACGTAGTAGGTATCTACCGTAACGGTCGTTGCCGAGAGCCCCCTGCCCAGCACACCGCCGTAGTGAAACACCATGGGCACAGTCTGTATTGGAACGTTCTGTCCTCCGTACACGACATAGTCCTGCCCTCCGCTGCTGACAACCGTATCCTGGTAAACATCGATAACGTCCGACGGGAATACCGTGTCTCCCCATGCAATATAGTCGTTGTGTCCGATGACGACACCCGGTGCTCCGGCAAATACAACACCGATGGTGTTGATATCACCGTTGCCCATGGCTGCCGTATTCAGATGTATCTCGTACCAGATCGGCGGGTTGTACAGGGGAAGATGCGTGTCATTCGCCAGGATTGCGTATCCGTCTTTTGTGAGGCCCGGACTGATGACCCAGTTGTTGCTGCCGATCTCTCCGGCCTCGCGGGGCTTGTACAGGAATCCGAACGGACCGTTCTGCAGGGATTTATAAAAATCAAGCGCACCCTGAATCGCCTGCTGGTTGAGCTGCAGGGGCTGTGCAGGAGCGGTGTTCGTGGTTTGCGCCTGCGGAACCAGGGACGCTGCATTGGAGGACAGGAGCGAAAAGGTCGTCGAGGTTGCATACGAAAACGGGTTCGGCACCGGCACAGCGGGCGCCTTTTCTGCAGGCTCGGAGCGCGCAAAATCGTAGGTGAGCCCTGCAAAGTGCGCCAGGCCCGGGTCCGATGACGTGGACGTGAACGTCGTCGCTGCTGCATTGAAGTAGTGCGTTGCGTGGATCTTGGTCCCTTCTCCCTCCATGGTCAGGCTGTAGGATTCGAACTTGCCGAATGCGATGATGTCCTCGGGCGTAAAGGGCTTGATGTCCGTGATGGTGATACCCATGAGCGCCGACGAGTATTCGGCGGGCAGCACCTTTGCAGCGGGATTTGCCTGGACCTCGGCTGCAAGCTGGCTCAGGTAAAAATTCACCCCGTTGCAGAACGACTGCAGGATGCCCTGCAGATCAGGCGGGGTCTGGTCATACACGATCTGTGCAATGGCCGGAAACCCCATGAGCCGTGAATGGATGTCTTCATTCAATGCCTGGGGACCGAAGTATTCCGTCAAGGTACCGTCTGCAATATGTCGGAACATATCCATCTCGAAGAGCCGGTCCGATGCCTCTGCATAGCCCTGGGCAAATGCGACATCGGTCATGGTTCTTCCATAAATATGCGGTATGCCCCAGGTGTCCCGGATGACCTCGACCGGGTACTGCAGGCTGCCCTGCGGAGTCTGGATCGTCTGGCTGACTGCAAGGCCTGCAAACGGATCGTTCGGGCCGATTGCGACGCCGGAACTCGAACTGCTCGAACACGTGGAGAATTGTACGACGGAAATGACCAGAAGCGTAAGTCCTGCGAGAGAAAAAAATAAATGTTTTTTGGACAGCATCTTTCCTCCTCCTGATTAGATGTACGGCACGGTTTCGGTTGTAGTATAGTGCCCTGCGGAAAGCAAGAGAAACGTGACGGGCTTCTCCCGGCAAAAAAAAGGCGGTCTTCCGGACCGCCCTTCGTGCATGGTTTATCAGAATTGCTCTGCCTTACTGCATCTTCATATTCATGGAGTTCGCCCGGCTCGCGAGAAACGTTTTGAGGGATTTGACGCGGGCATAGCCTGCCGGGACACTGAACTCGGCATCCGGTACAGCGGACTTCTTTACACTGTTTGCCGAAACGGTCATCATCGTTCTCTCAATAACCTGCTTGAGGGGATACCCCTGCTTTGTCAGATTGAGGTACGCCCTGGACAGACCGATACCGCCCTCTGTCGAACCGCCCATGGTGGCTTTCTTGAGTTTCGCCAAAAACGCCTGCAGCCGTTCCGGGCTGATCTCTGTCCCGATGTTCAGGCCCTTTGCCAGCCAGAGTTCCTCGAACGGTTGGCCGTTGTTGTCCACGATGTAGTGTTCGGTCCTGTACCCTGCGATCATTTCGGTTTTGCCGGTCCGTTTCACAGTGACGTGGATCACCGGCTTCGCCGTGTCGATGCCGTGGATCGCCATGATCTCCTTGCGCTGTGATTCGGGGAGTTTTTGGAGCATTTCCTTCATCCTCGCCATGGAGGCGTCCTGAACCTCCTGCACGGTCCTGAGGTATTCATCCTCGGTGCCTTCCCAGAACGTCTTCTGGTCTTCGTTGGTTATCATGATCCGCTGCGTCGCGAAATTGATGCTCATCCGTGATTCTGGCTGGACGATCGCATACTTGTTCTTCGAGATGTAGATCGTGCTTGTGGCCGCGCCGTGCATGCCGGTCTGCGACTGGGTAATCTCGTACCCTGCCAGTACCTGCGACGGCAGCAGGAGCGCGAGCCCCAGTGCCACAACCATTCCTTGTAGTCCTTGTTTCATACGTGTCTCCTTTTTAAAATAAAAGTGCGGATTTAAAATAAACGTACGGAAACCTGTTCTCTGTTGTCCTGGAACAGGAACTCCCTGACTGCCCCTGGTTCTCCCGGGGTTGTGCCGCCGCTTAAAACGGTACGTCGTCGTCCGTACCGCCCGCGGGTGCTGCATTCACCGGAGGCTCGGGCATGGGCTCTGAAAAATCATCCTGTCCGGATCCGCCGGCATTTGCCTGGCCGAGGAGCTGGATTGTGGACGCGATGATCTCCGTCATCGAGTGCTTCTGACTGTTGTTGTCCTCCCATTGCCGTGTCCTGAGCTTGCCTTCTACATACACCTGTTTTCCCTTGTGCAGGTACTTGCCCGCTATCTCTGCAAGCTTGCCGAAGGCGCTGATCCTGTGCCATTCCGTCTGCTTGACCCGTTCCCCTGTTTTGCTGGTGTAGTTTTCCGTGGTCGCGAGGCTGAACGAAGCAACAGACTGACCGCTCGGAAGCTGGCGGATCTCGGGGTCCTTGCCGAGGTTGCCGAGCAGAATAACCTTATTCACATATCCCATAAAACCTCCTTCACCTATCTGGTAACATACATGATGACGAGAAAAGCTCCAAACAAAAGCCGGTACCCTACAAACGGAACGAAGCTGTGCCGCTTCAGGTACTTCAACAGGACGCCGATAACGATATAGCTGACGAGCGCAGAGCCTATGATGCCAACGACAAAAGGACGTACCTCTGCCGCGGGAAAATGATGGACCAGTTTGTGAAGCTTGAGCAGGGATGCCCCGAGGAGGATGGGCATGGCGAGCAGGAACGAGAAGTGTGCGGATGTTTCGCGATCGAGTCCGAGGAACAGTGCAGCCGTCATGGTTATACCGGATCGTGATACGCCCGGAACCAGTGCAACAGCCTGTGCACAGCCGATGATGACGCTGTCCTTGAACGAAACATGGCTGTAGTCCCTGGTGTTCGAACGGGCCCTGCGGTCCGCAAGGTACAGGATGCCGCCGAACACGATCATCGCGATGCCGACGTTCAACGGGTTGCGCAGGACCTCCTTGACCTGTTTTTCGAAGAGGTACCCGAAGACAGCACCCGGTATCGTCGCTGCGATGACGTACCAGACGAGCCTCCTCTGAAAGGTGTCGTACAGTCGCCCCTGACGGATGCCGGCAGCGAACTCCCTGACGAGCGTCAGCCATTCCTTCCAGTAAAAACTGACCAGCGCCAGCACGGAGCCGAGCTGCAGGGCCACCTGGAATGTCAGGCTGTTCAGGAATGTGTCGTTCCAGTGCAGCAGCCAGGGGAATACTATCAGGTGCGACCAGCTGCTGACCGGCAGGAATGCTGTCAGTCCCTGGACGATACCCAATATGAATGCCTGAATTGATTGTGTCATAGACGACGGTTCATCATGGGCAGCACCCGGAGATCCGCTGCCGGCCCATGCATTTTCTCCTTCATTTTATGGTTGTTGTATAAGCATACATTTGCTAAGTCAACGTGTTTTGTTACCACGGCCGGATTCAGCGCAATGCCTTTTTTTTGATCAGCCGGAACAGGTGTCTCCAGCCGAAGATCAGGGGGAACCGCCGGTCCCATTTTGAGAGCACGAGGGGTTCGCCGGTTGTCCGTTCTATCTTGAGCTTGAGATAGCCCACGTAATCGGAGAACGTATAGATGCTCTTGGGCCACCGGTAAACAGCACGCTTGCGTGCGTGGCTCATGAAGCGCCTGGTGTACGCCTGCGTGAAATACGGTTTGACGGTTGCATACCGTCCGTCGCGCAGTCCGAGGTTCCCTTCGGAAACCTCCTGATCGAGAAACAGGCGGTAGACGGTTTGATAGAACTCCTTCTCGCTGTTATACAGGCTGAGAACCTTGTCTCCGGTTTCGGTCCGAATCTCCGCTCGGTAGCTCAGACCGAGGAGGTGGATGATAAACTCGTCGAGCGTGAACGGCGAGGTCATTTCCGACAGTGCGAACATCACGTTGAATCTCATGGCGGTGTACACCGTTCCGAGAAAGCCGGATAAA
>JAJYLM010000155.1 GCA_021787655.1 bacterium | reverse complement strand
ACAATCCTTATTTTATTGTTCCACGTGGCGAACATGAGCGGTGTATCACCATCACAATTTCTTGTATTTACATCGGCGCCTTTATCGACGAGTGCACTGACCGTCTGCGGGCTGCCGCAACGTCCGGATGAAACGATCAATCTATCGTTGACGCTGCATGACGAGATGACTGTCATACCGAGACAAATAAACGCAACAGTATATTTTTTCATTTTTACCTCATGTTAATCCACTGAAAACTGGATGCGAAGCTTTAACGTGCCTGGTACGGGAGAGCCATCGTGCGTAGCCGGTGAAAATTTCCATCTTTTTAAAGTCGCAATGACCGTTCTGTCCAGCTCATCGTATCCTGTCGTTGAAAGCAGCTTCACGGTAAATGCCCCCTGTGCATTGACGATAAAGGCAACCCGGACGGACGTACTGTATTTTTGTGCCCTGAGGTTTGGCGGTATCGTCGGCATGGGATTAAATACCGGTATCGGGGGAAGATCGATAGCTGAAACGGATCGTGATAGTGACGATTCACCCTGATGGCTCATAACAGTGCCTGCCTTTATCTTTCCTCCCTTTGGTACGGTAAAGCCCGCATGTGCCGGTGCTTTTGCAACAGCACTGGAAAGGAACTTATTGTGACCGGTCTGAACAGGCACACGCTGCGGTTTCACCCTATGGAATGTTTGTACCGGGCGTTTTACTGCAGGCATTTTCGGTCTTATTGTTTCTGCTGCGGGTGGTATCATCATCTCGACCGGCATCAGAACTTTTTCGGGCTTCAGCCGCTTCGACATGTTCATCCATCCTATGAAATACAGCAGGATAAGATGGATCGTCACGGCAGCAAGAATACCGGTCGTGATATATTTTTCACGGATCGCGGTGTTCATGGCTGCTTCGTATCAGCGGCTATGGCGAACCTTGTTGCGCCAGCCTTCCTTGAAATGTTCATAACGTGAATGACGAAGCCATAGTTCGACTCTTTGTCCGCGTTGATCACGACGACCTTGTCCGGGTGCCGTGAAAGTTTCGCTGCCAGTGCCCCAGAGAGCTTTCCGGTGTTCATTTCTTTGCCGTCAAGGAAAAGCTTTTGATTCTTTGTTATGGTAATAGTGGTAAACTTTACAGTTGTTGTCTTCGCCGTTGACGCCTTCGGCAGGTTTACCTTGATACCCTTCATGGAGATAATGGAGGCCGATGTGACCATGAAAAAGACGAGCAGGAAGAATATCACGTCGATCATGTTGATGACCTCTATCCGTGCCTTTTTGGGCTGTTCAAGCCGGCGTATCTTCATTGCTGTCTCTGCTTCACGATCTTCTCAAACTCGTTTGCGGCGAACTCCATGTCTTTCGTGATGCGGCGTATTTTCGTGTTGAAATAGTTGTAAAACAGGAGCGTAAAGACCGCTACAATGAGCCCGGTCGCCGTCGCTATGAGCGCCTCACCCACGCCGCCGGATATGGCGGTAGGCTGGTTCAAACCCCTGGTGGAGAATATTTGAAATGCATTGATCATGCCGATGATAGTGCCCAGCAGTCCAAGCAGGGGGGCCATGGTGATGATGGTGTCAAGGACCCAGAGGTTGCTCTCAAGCTGCGGCATGACACTCATGGCCCGCTGCTCCATGGCGCTATCCAAGTCTACAGGGTCCGCATCGATGTGTTCTGCGCCGATCGTGAGCACGTCGGCAATTGGACTTCTCTGCGCAGACAGGAGTGCCCGCAGATCGTCCGTTTTACCCGCATGCACCAGCTCTTGTACCGTGTGCAGCAACGCGATACCCGGGTCCTTTATCTTACCGAAGAATATCAACCGTTCGATGATCAGAGACATCGATAGTACCGAAACGATGAGAAGAGGGTACATCATGAACCCTCCGCGCATGATGAAATGAACCGCACTGTATATGTTTTGCATGTGTCCTCCTTAGAAATATTTTTTAAACAGGATTGTTATGGTACGGGGGCTGCCCCAATGGGTGCTGTTAAAACCGTTCTGCTGGTTTATCAGGTACGACGTGTTCAGGACGTTGCAGACATCGAGTTCCACGGCGGACTTTCCGAAATAGAAGCCTTTGCCGAAGGAATAACCGAGGTACAGATCAGCGACTGTATGCGGCGGCACCCTGAGAAAGTTAACGGCGCCTGTTGCGGAATTGTATCCATACGGCAGGCCGCTGCCGTACTCGAGATCGAGCATGCTCCAGAAAGCAGCGTACGTGTAATTGATAATCGCTGAAGACGTATACGTCTGGTCATGATCGAAATAAAAATATCCGGACGGTACCGGCTGGGCGGTGAACAAGCCACCGGTGATGGCACCTTTGCCCTGTGACTTTTCCCACGCCAGGTTCCATATCGCTGAAAATCCGTGAATATCCCTCGATTGCAGGCTGAACTCTATGCCCCTCGTGTATCCCTGCTGGATGTTATAGGGGACATAGATGTTGGAATTAAGAAGTTGATTGTAATCGATGACGTTCTTCATGAGCTTGTAATACCACGTGAGTTTTGCAAGCAGATAAGAACCTATCAACTGCTGGTCTCCTGCCTCAACATAGTTATCGCTCTCGGGCTTCAGCGGGATACTCATGCTTTGGTTGTTAAACATAGGTATGGAATTGACCCGGACACTTTCGAAGGGTGCGGGCTGGAAAAACCGGCCATAATATCCGTGGATGGTGTTGGTTGCAAAGGGCTGGATTGCTATACCCAGGCGCGGGCTTACCTGGTCCGCGGTGACATACTGGTTGAGATAATCGTACCTCAGACCGGCATTCACGGTAACGGGTGCGAAATGGAGTTTATCCTGCGCATATCCGCTCGCCTCATATGCCCTGTCCACGTGCGCATCGAAAAAAGAAGGGAACGTGGTCGGGTTTTCATCGAGATAGAACGACTGATTGTTGACCATCCACTTGTAGTGGACGCCTACTTTGATCTGGTTGTGCTTTACGGCGTCGTTGGTATAGTCCGCCTGCGTTCCGTAGTCCAGGTATGATTCTGTGACATTGGCTGTATACGCAGGATTTGTGGCCGTGCCTCCCATAAGATCTGCCGGACTTCCGAGAGAGCTGAGCGTAGAGCCCCTTCTGTACTGCGACACCTTAAGTCTCGCATCGTTTCCAAAGTCATGGTGCCATATCAATACCTCGAAATCGTTGGATTCATCCTGGTTGTCGTTGACGCCCATGGCCTGTTGCTCCTGGGTGTTGGGGATCTGATACTTCGAGATGTTGCCTGACAACATCAGGGTCAGTCTGTCATTGTTGTCAAGCACATAGCCGAAGTCACCGAACAGCACGTTCTTGAACAGCGAGTCGTGTATCGGGGTGTCCACCGGCGTATCGAGTCCCCGATCCGTAGAAGAGCTGACACCGGATATATGGTAACTGAACGCTCCCGTACTGTCGGCTGCATCAAAATTGATACCGTTTGTGGCGTAATTGCCCACCGTGATGCCCACCATCTTTTCCGGGTTGTGTTTCGTTGTGATATTGACAACTCCTGCAAGGCTGTTGCCATACTCGGCAGGATACCCTCCGGTCAGGACTTCGATGTTCTCGATATCCTGGGGATCCATGATATCGGAGAAACTTCCCGAGACCGCGGAAGGGATGTTAACGCCGTCGATCCTGTAGGTAATTTCCGTGTGAGCGCCGCGGAAGTGGACTTCGCCGAAAGGACCCTGTGCTGCGCCGGGTACTGTATAGAGGACCTTTGACAGATTGCCTGTCCCTGCGATGGGGGCGATCGTCTGATGCGGAATAGTGGTTGCAGACGATGTTCCCATTGTGTTTAAAATCAATTGGCTTGCATGGACATGATACACGAGTCCGCTGAACAGGTTGATCGTATAAAGGGATGCCTCGCCGTTTTTAACATAGATGGACTGTGAGTGCCGGGTATAGCCTTTTGATCGGACCTCAAGGGTCGAGGGCCCGGACAGCACTGTGCTCATAATACACTGGCCGTTTTTGTCCGTGGTGCCGGAAACAGTAACGCTGGTCATCGCCAAGGCAGACGATACAACAACACGGGCACCGGGCAGCGGCTTGCCTGTGTTCCCGATTGATACATGCACGATAAGAGTCCCGTATGCAGGAACACTGGCCGCCTGTGCTGCACCCGTCTTTGCAACGATACATAATAACAATACTATTGTTTTGACAAATCTCACTGAAACCTCCTTTGTTCCGAAATTATTGTCATTTCGATCGGTCATGAATGGCATACCAGGAGGCATGACGTGCGATGTGGTCATTTGTTGCTGAGCGTAACCGTGCATATCCTGCTTGAGACAGGTACATGGTGTGACAGCGCAGGTGAAACGAAAAGGGAGACTGAAATTGTACCGCTATTCTTCGCTCTGCTCAAGGACACTGAAGAACCCCCCGGCGCGAGGTGACCGCACACCTACCCTGCGATGGGTAACGATAACGTCAGTGAATGAGAAAAGACAGAAACAGGGTAAAAATCACACACGACCGCAGCTATGTCTCTTGCTATGTCTATCGGCCGAACGCAGGAGGAGCTCGTTCCTTGACATGGTTTGGAACGACATACTTAGCCATGAAAAGCTTGACCGGTATCAGATAGATGAACGAGAAGAATACAATCACTATCGTGACGGCATTGTTGACAACGGCATTACCGGTCACAATAAATGCATGCGCCGGACAGTCGGCAGGTTCCGGCTGACCAACTTCAAGGGGATGGTTGTGCAGGAATGGCAGCAGGACAATAATGGACAAGTACAATGATGCAAGCGCAACGCGCAGTATATGAGGACCTTTTCTCATGTCGTTCCTGTCCA
>JAJYLM010000010.1 GCA_021787655.1 bacterium | reverse complement strand
GTGTGCTATGCTGCGCAGGATGTCAAATGTTTCCATTACTGACAACAGCCCGGCATTCGTCCCTGACCGTGAATCCTATTATAACCAAACTTCAGCCAAGGTCAACACCCGGTGCTCTTTTTTTGCGGCACTTTGTACTTTCCTGAAGCGGACAGCCACTGCAGGGAGGAATAATAAAATCCTTCGAAAATGGACACGGCGTTGACTCCCGTGCCCCATTGTTCCCGCCCCGCCGTGCCGTCCTGTTCCTGAATCTTTTCGGGATGCCTGTGTCTTCCACATCTTTTTTCATGTGATCTAAAATATAATCATTCATTGCGCTCTCCCGTTTTAATCCCAGGAGAATAAGGGAAACCCTCGAACGAGGATCTCATGCGGGATAAGAAAAAAGTCCCGGCATAGGATCCCTGTGCATCTTTTGGTTTTTTATGACGGTAGAAGATTCGGCAAAGTGTGATATACCCTTAACAGGAGGCCACCATGGAGATAGGGAAGGGTACAAAGGTATTTATCACAGGTGCTGCGAGCGGCATCGGCAGGTCGACGGCTCTTGCGGCGGCCGGATTGGGTGCACGGCTTTTTCTGACGGACATCAACCGGGACGGGCTTGATCGTACTGCTGCACTCGTTGCAGGAAGGCCGGGCGAGGTCTGCATGGCGCGTGTGATGGACATTTCAGAGGAGGAGCAGGTCAGGCGGTTTGCCGAAGACATTCATGCCAAATACGGACCCATGGACGTCGTGATGAATATAGCGGGGATCGCACTGTTCGCGCAGATCGAGGACATGACGCATGCGCAGTGGAAGAAGGTCATCGACGTCAATCTCTGGGGGCCGATCCACGTCCTTCAGAGCTTTGTACCTGCGATGATCCGTGCAGACAAAGCAGGACATATCGTCAATGTAGCTTCCGTTGCAGGATTGATGGGAGCGCCGTGGCATGCTGCGTACAGCGCATCGAAGGCAGGCCTGGTCGGCATGTCTGAGGCGCTGTTCTTTGACCTCAGGCCGCATGGGATCGGCGTTACCGTGGTCTGTCCCGGGGGCGTTGATACACCCCTGCAGGACACGGTGGCCATACTCGGTGCCGACAAGAACAGCGCACGGTTTACGGAATTGAAAAAATTTTTCGGCAGGCATGCCATATCCCCGGACGCTGTTGCGAGTCAGATCGTGAAGGCTGTGCAGAGAAAGAAATTTCTGGTCATAACGTCCGCGGATGTCCGGTTCGGTTATTTCTTCAAGCACCACGTCCCGCCCCTGTACCGCGCGATCATGTTCAGGATAGCAGGGCTTCTGAATTCCTTGAAAAGGGCGGATAACGGTCCGTCTGAGAAATAAAGACGACTGTCATGCGGCCGGGGTGAGAATCTGATCGGCCGCGGCGCGTGCGAACGCCATGGACGAGGTGAACGCTGGGGACACGGCATTGAGGACATGCAGGGAGTCCGAGTCTTTGATCACGACGAAATCCATCTCGAGCCTGCCGGTCGTGCGGTCGACAAGCTGTGCGCGAATCCCTGTCTTGTCCGAGTCTTCTATATCACGGCGCCCGAGGCCTTTCAGGAGCTTGCATGATTCCCTGTAGACGAACGTTGAACTGTACTTCTTGATCTCCTCCGCAGCCGAATACCTGAAAACCGGGTCCCGGAAAAACAACAGGCCCTCGCGCCAGAGGATGCGCGGCGTTTCTGCGGACCACCCGTCGAACATCCGGTAATTCTCCCTGCCCAGTGCCGGGATGGCGGTAGGACCGATGAAGACCTGATCGTCCGCAGTGTGGGTAAAGTGTACGCCGAGGAACGGGTTCCTCAGGTCCGGGACAGGGTAGATGTTGCCCCTGACGAGGAACCTCTTTTCCCTGTTCAGCTTCTTGTAGGTGCCCTTGAACGGCAGGATCGTATACTGCCCTGCAACGCCGAACTGGTGTGCTATCCTGTCGGCGTATGCACCCGCAGCATTGATGAGCCTTTCAAACCGTATCTGCCCGGACGATGTGAGCACCGTCGATGAGCCGGCCGGTCTGAGAAACGCAGTCCTGTACGATATCCTGACCTTTCGTGAACCGGTGAGGTCGCGGGCAAGGGCGTCCACGATCTCCAGAGGCCTGAACACGGCTGTCTCGGGAGAGAATAACGCCTTCTCAAAGGTCAGTGCGAACGGCTCGATGGAAGAGAGCTCTTTGGCGTCGATAATCGCGGACGTTGCTCCGCAGGCATCAGCCCGTTTTTTCAGCTCGTACAGTCCCGGCACCTCGGTCTCATCCCGCGCGACAACGACCTTGCCGGTCTGTCCGAGGGTCAATCCCTTTTCACGGCAATACGCCTTCATCAGCCGGTTGCCCTCGATACAGAATTTTGCCTTAAGTGTGTCCGGCGTGTAGTAGATGCCCGCGTGCAGTACACCGCTGTTCCGGCCGCTTGCATGGAACCCCGGCACGGCTTCTTTTTCGATAATAAGAATGTCCTCTGCTCCGCGTTGCAGGAGCTCCCGTGCGATGGCAAGACCTGTGATCCCTGCACCGACGATAAGGATCTCGCATCCATACTGTGCATTCATACTGTCATGATACCACGCAGACTTTGACAGGACAATCTGTTCGCCGGAGATTGCACTTCAACCATGACAAACGGCATTTTCCAAAGAACAGCGGCCGATGGAGGCGATAGAGCAGGGCATCGGCTGCATCTACTGGTACGACGCGGGTTGACAGATCCATGGTTATCACGGTAGGAACAGGATATACCCGGCGTGTTCAGGATGCGGGTATGCAAAAAATCCACTTAAAAAGAGGTCGTCCATGTACACAATCGATTTGAAAGGCAAGGTCGGACTTGTCACCGGCGTCGTCAACAAGTACAGCATCGCCCTGCACATTGCGAAGAAGCTGCACGAGGCAGGGATGGAGCTTTACTTTACCTACGCGAACCCTGATCTGAAAGAGCGGGTGGAAGAGGTGATACCCGGGCTGAATCCCCTCGGTCTGTTCGAATGCGATGTGCAGAAGGAAGACATGATCAAGGCCGTCTTCGATGAGATCAAAAAGAAGCACAGTACCATCCACACGCTCGTTCACAGTGTTGCGTATGCGCCGCGGGAGGAGCTCGGCGGAAGTTTCATGGAAACCACCACGCGGCAGGGGTTCCAGACCGCGCTGGACATCAGCTCGTTTTCCCTCATTTCCCTGACCCGGCAGGCTGCTCCGCTCATGAACGAGGGCGGGAGCATCATCGCACTGTCCTACATTGCCGCGCAGACTGTCATCCCGGGCTACAACGTCATGGCAATAGCAAAATCGGCTCTCGAAAACATCATACGTTACCTTGCGTATGAACTGGGCAGGAAGAACATCCGGGTGAATGGGATATCCGCGGGACCGGTCAATACGCTGTCGGCGCGGGGGATAAAGGGCGTTACCACGATGCTCAAGGTCTATCCTGAGAAGGCGCCGCTCGGAAGGAACATCACTGCGGAGGAGGTCGGCGATGCTGCGCTGTTCCTGCTCTCACCGATGAGCAGCGCGGTGACCGGCGAGGTCCTGTTCGTCGATGCCGGCTACCATATCGTCGGCATGTAAGCGATCATCTCAGGTTGTTCAGACGGCCGGCTGTCTTCCACGTTGAGGTGTCTGTGTCCCGGGGTTCCCTGCCGGCAGCGCTGCTGTCATGCAGGGACGATATGCCGGCTGCGATTGCAGCCAACATCCAAAGCTGGGACGAGTCCTTTGTAAAGCCGTCCATCTCCTGCTCGAGAAAACCGGTGCTGATGTCGCCTGCGATAAACCGTTTGTGCCGCAGTATCCACTGGTACAGCGGTATGGCGGTCGACACGCCGGCGATCCTGTATTCGTCCAGCGCCCTGAGCATCCTTCCGATGGTTTCCTGCCGGTCCCTGCCGTATGTCTGGAGCTTAGCGATGAGGGAATCGTACCAGCCCGGGACCTCGAATCCCTCGTACACGCCGCTGTCCACGCGCACCCCGTTGCCCTGGGGCTCGCGCAGATACACGATCTTCCCGGGTGTCGGTGCAAACCCGTTGAGCGGGTCTTCGGCGACAATCCTGCATTCCATGGCACTGCCGTTGAGCCCGATGTCGGACTGGGTATAGCCGAGCTTCTGCCTGTCTGCTATCCGGATCTGTTCTTTGACGATGTCGATGCCGGTGACCAGTTCGGTGACCGGGTGTTCGACCTGCAGCCGGGTGTTCATCTCCATGAAGTAGAGCTCGCCGTGTTCGTCCATGATGAATTCGATGGTCCCGGCATTGTAGTAGCCCGCAGCCTTCGCAGCGGCCACCGCCATTGCGCCCACCCGTGCGCGCTTTTCCGGTGTCATGACCGGGGACGGACTTTCCTCGATCAGCTTCTGGTTCTTCCTCTGGATGGAGCACTCCCGCTCGTTGAGGTGGACGATGTTGCCGTACGTATCACCCAGGATCTGGAACTCGATGTGCCGTGGGTTGCGGATCAGTTTTTCTATGTACAGCGACCCGTCGCCGAAGGCGGAGAGCGCCTCGGAGGATGCACGTTCGAACGAAGATTCCATGTCCGCTTCCTTCCCGATGAGCCGCATGCCCTTGCCGCCGCCGCCGTTCACTGCCTTCAGCATGACCGGATAACCGATGTCCCGTGCCGTGCGCTTCGCGTGCTGCACGTCCGGGACCGGATCGACGGTCCCCGGCACAATCGTCACGCCGGCCTCCTGCGCGAGACGCCGCGCGCTGATCTTGTCGCCCATCGCCTGCACGGACTGCGGGGACGGGCCGATGAAGGCGATCCCCGCGTCCACGACCTTTTTTGCAAAGTCCATGTTCTCCGCGAGAAACCCGTATCCCGGGTGGAGGGCGTCGGCGGAACACTCCTTCGCAATGGACACGATCCTGTCCATGTTGAGGTAGCTCTCCGAAGGCTGCGGCTGTCCCAGGTAGTATGCCTCGTCTGCCATGCTGACGTACAGGGCGCTGCGGTCGACATCGGAGTAGACGGCGACTGCCTCGATGTTCATCTCGTGGCACGCACGGATGATCCGCACGGCTATTTCGGAACGGTTTGCTATCAGGATCTTTTTAAACATACTTTTTTACTCCGATCTGAGACTTTTGTGGTATCCCTCTTCCAGAAGAGGGATACCGGGAGTTACGTTTCGCCGCAATGAACAGATGAATCCGAAAAATCATAACTCCCCTTCCCCCTCTTATCTTAAGAGGGGGAGAGAAAAGGCCGCCGGTGTTCATAGCGGTATGTTCCCGTGTTTTTTCTTCGGGTTGGTGTCGACCTTGTTCTTCAGCATGCGCAGGGCCGCTATGACCCTGCCCCGTGTTTCCGAGGGCCTGATGACCTCGTCGATATACCCCAGTTCTGCGGCCTTCCACGGCGATGCGAATTTATCGCGGTAGTCCTTGATGAGCTGGGTCCGCTTCGCTTCGGGGTCATCCGCTGCATCGAGTTCCTTCCTGAAGATGATGTTGACCGCGCCGTCCGGTCCCATGACCGCGATCTCGGCACTCGGGTATGCGTAGTTGATGTCCGCACGGATGTGCTTGCTCGACATGACGTCGTAAGCACCTCCGTACGCCTTCCTCGTGATGATCGTTATCTTGGGCACCGTCGCCTCGGCGAATGCGAACAGGAGCTTTGCCCCGTGCCGAATGATGCCCCCGTGCTCCTGCACGGTGCCGGGCAGGAAGCCGGGCACGTCCTCGAGCGTGATCAGCGGGATATTGAAGGCGTCGCAAAACCGCACGAACCGCGCACCTTTCACGGACGCATCGATATCGAGCGTCCCTGCGAGATATGCGGGCTGGTTTGCAACGATGCCCACGGGAATGCCGCCGTAGCGGGCAAATCCCACGATGATGTTCTGTGCGTACAGTTCATGGACCTCGAGGAAATAGCCGTCGTCTACCGTTGCGTAGATCAGGTCCTTGATGTCGTAGGGTTTATTGGGCTGGTCCGGAATCAGGGTGTCGAGCTCGGGAGAGGTGCGGTCTGCCGGATCGTCGGTGTGCCGCTGCGGCGGGTCCTCGATGTTGTTGGAGGGGATGAAGCCGACCAGTTCCCTGACACCGGCAAGGCATTCCTCGTCGTTGTCGAACACGAAGTTCGCAATGCCGCTCTTGGTCGCGTGCGTGACGGCACCGCCGAGCTCCTCTTTCGTGACCTCTTCGTGGGTGACGGATTTCACGACGTCAGGCCCGGTCACGAACATGTAGCTCGTTCCCTTGGTCATGAAGACGAAGTCCGTTATCGCGGGCGAGTAGACGGCACCCCCTGCACAGGGGCCCATGACGGCGGATATCTGCGGAATGACGCCGGACACCAGCACGTTCCGCAGGAATATATCGGCGTACCCCGCAAGGCTTTCCACGCCTTCCTGGATGCGCGCCCCGCCGGAATCGTTGAGTCCGATGAGCGGCGCACCGTTCTTGAGCGCAAGGTCCATGATCTTGCAGATCTTCTTTGCATAGGCGCCGGACAGAGAACCGCCGAACACGGTGAAGTCCTGCGAAAACACGTACACGAGCCTGCCGTCGATGGTACCGTAGCCGGTCACGACCCCGTCGCCGAGGAACTTCTGCGTGTCCATGCCGAAATCCACGGCACGGTGGAGCACGAACTTGTCGAGCTCGGTGAAGCTGCCCTTGTCGAGCAGGATATCGATGCGTTCACGGGCGGTGAGCTTGCCCGACTGGTGCTGTTTCTTGATGCGTGATTCGCCGCCGCCGAGCTCGGCCTGCTTGTTCATCCTTTCCAGTTCTTTTATCCGTTTTTCATGGGACATGGTCAGCTCCCTTTCTTTGTTCGTGCAGTCCGCAGCAGTGCTGTTCTGAAACTCACGATCATGATAGGTGAATTTTCTATCGTATGCAAGGAAAAAGCATGAATGGATGTGCTGTTCCGCGCGCTGCAGCAGGGCCGGCGGCTGCTGCGGATAAACTGGTTGCGCACCGGTGCAGCTTCTGGTATTGATAAAATAATCAAAGACAGCCGTCCCCGGATTCCGGGTGGACAAAGGGAGGGTCGTATGACAGACGTAATGCTGAACGGCGCACAGGAAAAACTGCGGGATATGACGCGGGAGTACCTGACCCAGGAGGTCCTCCCTCATACTGCGGCCATCGATCGCGATGACATCATTCCCGAACCACTCATCCGCAAGCTTCTCGGCGAGCCCCTGCGGCTGACGGCACTGTCCGTGCCCCGGGAGTACGACGGGATGGGATTGGGTACCATGGACGTGTGCATCGTCGCTGAGCAGGTGGGATACGCCTGCCCCGCGCTGATACCATTGGTCGAGATCGCACAGCTGTTCGCCCACGGACTGCTGTACGGCGGTACGGATCAGCAGAAAAAAAACTATCTGACGCGGCTCGCGAACGGCATGGTCGGGTGCTATGCCCTCACCGACGAAGGGCCGGGCTCGGATCCTGCGGGCATGAAGTCGACGGCAGGAAAAACGAAGGATGGCTGGCTGCTCAACGGCCGCAAGCGGCTGGTGACGTTTGCGGACATATCCGAATTCTCCATCTTCTTCGCGAAGTCGTCCCCTGAGAAGGGCGGCAGGGGGATCAGCGGGTTTATCGTCGAGGGAAAGCCGAAGGGGCTCGTCTTCGAGAGCCACGCTGCGACCATGGGGCTGCGGGGTCACCGGGCATTCAACGTTGTGCTGGATAATCTGTTCGTCCCGGATCAGGGCCTGCTCGGGAAGCAGGACGAGGGCCTCCGGCTCGCACTCGAGATCCTGAACACGACGCGGATAAGCCTTGCAGCCGGGTTCACGGGACTCGCTGCTGCTGCGTTCGATGCTGCGGTCGCCTTTGCGAAGCAGCGGATGGTGGGGGGCAACCCCATTATCGCGAACCAGGCGATTGCGTTCCCCCTGTCAGAACTTTCGGCACGGATAGACGCTGCACGTCTGCTCACGTACCGCGCAGCACTGATGCACGACCGGGGCATGCAGCACAAGCGGGAAACATCCACGGCGAAATTCTATGCAGCAGAAACGCTGATCAGCGCAGTCGAGCTCGCGAGCAGGGTCCTCGGCGCCTACGGCGCGTCTCCCGAATACCCGGTCGAACGCTACGTGCGGGACGCCTTTTCATGGATCGCTGCCCAGGGCACCATCGAGGTGCAGAAGCTCGTCGTTTCGAGGGAGCTGTGATGAAGAGGGTCGCGATTGCGGGCATCGGCACCACCCAGTTCAGGTCCCGGTGGATCGAAAAAACCTACTTCGAGCTCGCGTTCGATGCGGTCAGGGCGGCGCTCGATGACGCGGGCATGACCAGGGACCGGATAGGCTGCGTCGTCTACGGCATCTACAATGATTTCTTCGAGCGGCAGTTCCAGCCGGACCTGTTCGTCCACGATTATCTCGGCCTTGCTCCAAAGCCTGCTATCAGGGTCTCCACGGGCGGAGCGACCGGCGGCAGTGCGATCAGCGCAGGCTTTGCACAGGTCGCATCCGGGCTCTACGACGTGTGTCTCGTCGTCGGGGTCGAGAAGTCCGCGGACTGCTTCGACTACGAAACAGGGAGGTCGAGTCCCGAGGTGCTCAAGGCGATATCGTACACAGCGGACATGACGTACGAGCAGCCCACGGGCAGGACAGCGGCAGGTTCGTTCGCCCTGACGACCATTGCGCACCTTGAGAAATACGGGAATCCCACGGAACTCCAGATGGCAAAGGTCTCCGTAAAAAACCACACCAACGCACTGCTGAACCCCGTTGCGCAGAGCCCCATCGCGCTGACCGTCGACGACGTCATGAAATCGCCGATGATCGCGTATCCGTTCAAGCGGTTCGACAACTGTCTTTACTCGGAGGGGTCGGCGGTGCTGATCCTCGTGTCCGAGGATGTCGCGCGGACCCTGAAGAAGCCGCCGGTATGGATCACGGGCATCGGGGCTGCGCTGGACTGGGCTGTCATCGGCAACCGGAAGGACCTCTACAGTTTCGAATCGAGCAGGATAGCTGCGCGGAAGGCCTACGACATGGCCGGTATCCGCAACCCGCTGGAGGAGATCGACCTCGCGGAGCTGCACGATGCGTTCACCGGTACCGAACTGATAGCATATGAAGACTGTTTTTTCTGTGACGAGGGCGGCGGCGGCAGACTCATCGACGAGGGTGTCGTCGGGCGCGGCGGCAAACTGCCGGTCAACGTGAGCGGCGGACTGATCGGGTGCGGCCATGCAGTGGGTGCGACCGGCATCATGCAGGCCAACGAGATCGTGCTCCACCTGCGGGACGAAGCCGGCAGGCGCCAGATCAAAAACGCAAAGACCGGACTGGTGCAGAGCATCGGGGGGCCGGGTGCTGCATGGACCGTATGCCTGGTCCTGGAGCGGGACAAGGGCTGAGGTCTTGTCTGACCTGTCAGACCCGTCCGATTTAATAAAAAGAAGGAGACCGATGAACAAACAGACTTTTTTGAAATGGGCGGAACGGAATGCGAAGCGCATCGGCGTCAAGAAAGCGCAGGTCCTCCGGGCGTTCGAACAGGAGATGACGTCTCCTGCGGACCCGGATGCACCGTTCGAGATACCGGACACCATGCACATCAACATGCGGTACTCGTACGGCGGTCAGTCGCGGTTCTTCAGGGAGATCCTGGAGAACAGGCGGATCCTGGGCGCACGCTGCACTACCTGCAGCAAGGTGTTCTGTCCCCCGCGTACCCACTGTCCGCACTGCTATGCAAAAACCGAATGGGTTGAGCTTAACGGCACGGGCAGGGTCCTGAGCTACACGACCGTCTATTTTGCGACATCGTCGGCCATCAAGAATGTACCGTACATCGTGGCGTATATCAGGCTCGACGGAGCGGACACCGCGATCCTGTCCAACGTCGAGATGAAGGACGTCCGCACTGCGCACGTCGGCATGGCGGTGCAGGTAAAGTTCAGGAAACAGCGCGACGGCAGGATCACGGACATCTATTTCAAAGAGGCGTCATGATCGACAAGTCGTACAGGTCCTCGCTCGATGCAATCCGTGACGTCCGGGACGGCGCTGTGATCATGTTCGGCGGTTTCGGACTCGCCGGCATACCGCAGAACCTGATCCGGGCGCTGTATGAAAAAGGTACGAGGGACATTACTGTCATCAGCAACAATCCCGGCTCACGGCTTGGGGACAACGAGTACGGGCTTGCCCCGCTGTTCCAGGCAGGCAGGGTAAAAAAGTACATCGGCTCATATCCCACTGCGACCCGTTCCTTCAAGGCGCTGCATGAAGCAGGCAAGGTGGAGCTCGAGCTTGTTCCGCAGGGCACGCTCGCCGAGCGCATTCGGGCGAAGGGCGCAGGTATCGGCGGGTTCTATGTCAGGACAGGCGCGGGTACCCTGCTCGCACAGGGCAAGGAGGCCCGCACCATCGATGGCAGGCAGTATATCCTCGAGATGCCCCTCGGTGCAGACTTCGCCTTCGTCAAGGCATACCGGGGTGATACGTTCGGCAACCTTGTCTACCGGTACACGGGTGCGAACTTCAACCCTGCCATGGCCATGGCCGCAGACATCACCATCGCCGAGGTCGAGGAACTCGTCGAACCGGGCATGATCGATCCGGATGCTGTCCAGACACCGGGTATCTTTGTGCAGAGGATCCTCAAAGGAGAACGCTATGACCGCTGGTATGAATGAAAAGGAGATGGCACAGCGCGCAGCCGCGGAGATCCGCGACGGCTCCAGCGTCAATCTCGGAATCGGCATGCCCACCTTGGTCCTCGACTGCATCCCGCCGGACAGGACCGTGTTCTTCCATACCGAGAACGGGCTGCTCGGCATGGGCGGGTTTGCCCCGCAGGGTTCTGCACACCCCGATCTGGTCGACGCAGGGAAACAACCGGTTACCTCCATCAGGGGTGCAAGCTTTTTTCCGAGCGATCTTTCGTTCGCCATGCTGCGGGGCGGACATATCGATCTCGCGATCATGGGGGCGTATCAGGTCTCTGAAAAGGGGGACCTTGCCAACTGGACGGCACCGGGCATGCTGCCGAGCGTCGGCGGTGCCATGGATATTGCCGCAGGCGTGCAGCGGATCATCGTCCTCATGTCGCATACCACGAAGGACGGCAAGCCCAAGATCGTCAGGGAGCTGAGCTATCCTCCGACCGGCTTTGCGTGTGTTTCCCTCATCATCACGGACCTCTGCGTGATCGAGGTGACGCCGGCCGGGCTGCTCCTCAGAGAACTCGCCGCCGGCGTCTCCGCTGCTGACGTTATCAAAACTACCGGGGCAGGGCTCATCGTGCCTGAAAAGCCCTGATCCCGGCTGCCGCGCTATTTTGCCGCGGGCTTCACCTTGATGTCCTTGATCATGTTTTTGAGTTTCTGTATCTCGTCATACTTGTTCATGAGCTGGCTGCCCATGAGCTTTCTGAACTCCGGCGTGTTCCGTATCGGTGCAAATGACGGTTCCTCGAGTGCAGACACCTTCAGGTCGGGCTTCATGGTGACGGCCTTCTTCAGGCTCTGCAGCGCCTGCTCCTTGTCGCCCTGGAGGACCTGTCCTACTGCGTGGTCATACCACAGAACTGGGTTTGACGGGTTCAGGTCCTTTGCCTTCTCGAAATATTCGTTGCCGGTCTTGAAATCTTTCTCATAGTAGTACGTCATGGCCATATTCAGCAGACCGCCCTGGAACGCCGGATCCAGCTGCACACTCTTCTGGTAATTCAGCAGTGCGTCCTTGTAATCGCCCTTGAGGAACATGGCATTGCCGATATTATAATAGGCGTCCTTGTTCTTGGGGTCGAACTTCAGCTGGAGCTGCGCGATCTTGAGCACATCGTCGAACTTGTTCAGCCTGACATCGCACGCCACGACCTGGTTCCCGATCTCGTTCACGAGCGGGGGCAGGAAGTGCAGAGCCCTGTCGAAGTCCGGGACCGCCTTCGCGCAATTGTCCATGGCAAAATATGCCCCGCCCCTGAGCCGGTACGCGAGCCCGAAGTAAGGACTGAGCTTCAGCGATTCGTCGAGGTCGGATATTGCCTGCTGGAGTTCTCCGGTGTTGAACAGGACGATTGCCCTGTGGAAGTAGTAGATATACTCGAACGGATTGAGCCGGATTGCATCGTTGAACTCCTGGAGCGCTGCCGGGAATTCCCGCTGGTTTCTGAAGGCGACCCCGCTTTTGATGTGGTTCTCCGCGACCGCAGTGCGTCCCGCATAAATGGGCAGGACGAACACTGCAAACACACTGAGGGTAATGGCCATCATCAGGACGAGCTGCTTGAATGCGACCGGCACCTTCCCCCGGGCAGAGGGGTTCACCACGTAAAGGTACGCCGGCATGACCGGAGCGGCGATCCTCTTTTGCTTCCTCGCTTCGGCCGGTCCGCTCTCGTCGTCATACCCCCGGTATGCGATATCCGCAAGAGCGACAAGTCCCCAGAAATACATACTCGAAGCAGGCTCCTGCAGCGGAAAGCTGAATACCGCCGCGATCAGGATACCCATGATGCCCCCGCCGACGGCAAGGGACAGCAGGAATTTATCCTCGGATCGGATGTTGCGTTTTGCGAGCCTGATGAGCTTGACCGCGATGTTCACCACGATCCAGACGAATGCGATAAACCCGATGATGCCGAGCTCTGCCAGTATCTGCAGCCAGTCATTGTGCGACTCAGAAAATACCTGGTACGTCTTTGCAATGATGGCCTGGAGTTCTGACACCTGATACTTGTGAATATCGACCTCGACCTGGCCGATACCGACACCGAGGATCGGGTTGTGTTTCCACGTATCGAAGGTGCTCCGCCATGCCATGAACCTGAAGTTGATGGACGGGTCCCGTGTCTCGAGTTTTGAGGTCAGCATGTCGTAGAAGTCCTTGAAGATGCCTGCGTGCGGTTCTTCGACATCCCTGACCGTCGAGTACACTGCTGCAAATTGTTTTTTCTTGCCGAAGTGCGTGACCGAAAGGATAGTACCTCCGATCAGCACAAGCACAAAAAACGTTACGCCAACAGCGACCATCCTGGCCCGTGAAACCCCCGGTGATCCGGGTGACGGGGCCTTTTGTCCGGCCGGCGGTTGAGCAGGGACAGTGCCCTGTTTTCTCAGCTTTATCCATTGGTACACCAAGAACCCGAAAATGACGAAGCTCGACAGGATGAAGCCCATCCATGCTGCGCGCGCCTTGGTCAGGATAAAGTAAAAGAATGAGGGAACGAACAAAAAGAACAGGGTTGTTTTTGTTTCGATATTGAACTCATCCATGAAGAACGCGAAGATCAAGATGCCCATGAACCCGACCATCCATTCAGCCGAGAAGTTGGTGAGTCCGATGGTGGAGGAGGGGTCCTTCTCGCCGTAGATATCATACGGACACGGCAGGATCTCGTAAAACTGCATGATCCCGTACATGGAAACGATGAAGACGGAGATCGCCATCGCTACGATGATCCATTTGACGTGGCTCTTCTTGCGCACGTACAGCAGGGTGAAGAACCAGAAGAAGATGTTCGCTCCGAGACGGATCATCATGTCCACGGCACGCCAGATATCGGTCACGTGGACCAGGTGCACGAGCACGATGCCGATCATGATGAGCATGGGGATCCACAGGGAAGTCCTGGGGAACACGAGCTCCCTCCGGTCGACTGCACGGATGAGCCACAGGAAGGTCAGGATCATGGTGACTGCTATCAGGACCGTCGTCTTTATCCAGATAAACTCGTTCCCGAATTTCAGGAGCGGGATAACGAGAAACGACAGGATGATGGTTGCGACACCTATCTTGTCGTACAGTGTGTCAGGGTTTGCTGGTGCTACAGTGTTTTCAGGCATTTTTCCTCCTAAGCCTTCACGTTTTTCTTGATAAATAATTCTCTGAGCTGCTTATCGTCAACATCGGACGGTGCGTCCGTGAGCGGGCAGGTGCCCTTCTGGGTCTTTGGGAAAGGGATAACGTCCCTGATAGATTCAGAACCGGTCAGGATCATGACGAGACGGTCCAGGCCGAATGCGATCCCCCCGTGGGGCGGCGCGCCGTACTGGAGCGCATCGAGCAGGAACCCGAACTTCGCGCGCGCGGATTCATCCGATATGTTGAGCAGCCTGAAGACCTTCGACTGGACGTCGCTGTTATGGATACGGATGCTGCCTCCGCCGACCTCGGTCCCGTTGAGGACAAGATCGTACGCCTTGGACCTGACGGCCAGCGGCGATTGTTCGAGGATCGCAATGTCCTGATCCCGCGGCGAGGTGAAGGGGTGATGTACGGAATCGTAGCGTTGTTCTTCTTCGTTGTACTCAAACGCCGGGAATTCGGTCACCCACAGCAGTCTGAAATCGCCCTCTTTGATAAGGTTCAGCCTCTTTCCGAGGTGCAGGCGCAGGTTCGACATTGCGTCATGAACGACCTTTGCAGAGGTGTCTGCCACTGCAAAGACCGTGTCCCCGTTGTTGATGCCGAACGCCTGTTGCAGTCCGTTCTTTTCTTCGTCGGACAGGAACTTGTCCACCGGCGATGCGAGGACGCCGTCCTTCATCTTCAGCCATACGAGCCCCTTTGCCTGATACTGTTTGACGAACAGCTCGAGCTCTTCTATCTCTTTGCGGGAGAAATCGTGCCCGGCCTTGATGCCCTTGATCAGGCCGTTGCCCGCGATCACCTGTTTGAAAACATTGAAACCGCTGTTTTTGAAAATGCCGTTGAGCTCGACGAGTTCCATGCCGAACCGCATGTCCGGCTTGTCATTGCTGAACCGCCGCATGGACTCGTCGTACGACAGCCGGTAGAACGGCCGTGCCGGTTCGAACCCCTTGAAGGTCTTGAATATCCTCACGAACAGCCGCTCCATGATGTCCATGAGGTCTTCCATTTCTATGAAGGACATCTCGATATCGATCTGCGTGAACTCCGGCTGCCGGTCGGCCCGCAGGTCCTCGTCCCTGAAGCACCGGGCTATCTGGAAATAACGGTCGAAGCCCGAGACCATGAGGAGCTGCTTGAACAGCTGCGGAGACTGGGGCAGTGCGTAGAACTTGCCGGCGTTCAGCCTGCTCGGAACGAGGAAATCACGCGCCCCTTCGGGGGTGCTCTTCGTCAGGATCGGGGTCTCGACGTCGAGAAAGCCTTCCGAATTCAGGAACTCCCGGACGAGGTTGGTAATCCGGTGGCGCAGGATCAGGTTGTTCCGCATCTTCTCCCTGCGCAGGTCTATGTAGCGGTACTGGAGCCTGGTTGTTTCATCCACGTCGACCTTTTCCTGTGCTACCGGGAAGGGCGGTGTCTTCGCTTCGTTCAGGATGCGGAGCTCCGCGACCTCGACTTCATACAGGCCGGTCCTGATCTCCTTGTTCTCCGTTCCCTGCGGCCGTCCGCGGACAGTGCCCCTGACCAGGATGACATACTCCGGCTTGATCAGCTTTGCCTTCTCGTACGAAGGCTTGTCTGTTGCGGGATTGAACACGACCTGGACGAGACCTTCCCTGTCCCTGAGGTCCGCAAAGATAAGTCCGCCGTGGTCTCTCCTCCGGTGGACCCAGCCCATCAGTACGACCTCTTTCCCGTTGTGCGCCGGGGATATTTCCCCGCAGTAACACGTCCTTTTCAATCCTCCAAGAAATTCCATGCGTTCTCCTTCTATTGACCGACCGTTATGACGCAGTTCCGGATGCCCTTTTTCAGCAGGGTCCGCTTCTCGTAGAGCTGCGCCTGTTCATGTGTTTCGAAATGACCGATTTTCACCCGGTACATCTTTTCGCTCTTCTCGCTGATCGGCTCGATCCAGGAATCCAGGCGGTACTTCTTCCGGAGTTCTGAACTCAGCCGGTCTGCCTGCGATCTCTCCCGGAAGGCGCCGCACTGGATACTGAATTTTCCCTTCCCGGAACGGACCGCGGCAACCCTTATGGTTTTCTTCTTTTCTCTTTTTTTCTTCTCCGTCTTCCTGACCGCATGCTTCCCGGTCTCCGGACGCTTGCCGTGGTCCGTCAGGGACTTATAGAAGGTCAGCTCGGTATGGCTCACTGCTGCTGTTGTCTGTGTGACGGCACCGGCAGTGACCTGCGTGCCCTCCTGTGCTGTCGGGGTCGTACCCTGTCCCGCCTGCATGGTCTGCTGGGTGAAAACAACAGCATTCTGCGGCATGGCTTCCTCCTGGGTTGCTGCTGCGATCTGCTGTTCCCTGCTGCCGGCGTTCTTTCCCAGTACAAAACCTATAATAAAGACCAGAACGAGTATGACCAGAGACGAAACGATCAGCATGACGATCTGTTTGTTGTCCAGGGTCACGTTATACTTTGGTTTTATCCTCTCCATATCTCTCATAGTAACCTCCTCTTTGTCCCCGTCCGGCGGCCGTGCCGGTCACCGTGCAGGGTTTTCCTCCAGTTTTTCCATCTTTTCCGGAGCATGTATACCGAGTAAATCCAGTGCATTTTTTAAAACAATTTTTACGGTTTTCATCAACAAAAGCCGTTGTTCCGTATCAGCGTCGCTGTCGACGACCCGGGTGTCAGTATAATATTTATGCAGTATTCCGACAAGTTCAACGAGAAAATGGGTGAGCCGGTGCGGCTCACGCCTGGCTGCGATGTCACGGATGAGCCCCGGATACAGCAGGCACTGTGACAGCAGCATTTTTTCCTGGCTGCTGAACGAATAGTCCTGCCGGTGCTTCAGTGCGTCCACCGGCCAGCCGCGCGCTGCCGCAAAACCGAAGATGCTCGCGATCCTCGCGTGGGCATACTGGACATAGTACACCGGGTTCTCCTGGGACTGTTTCTTTGCGAGCTCAATGTCGAACACGAGCTGGCTCTCATGACTGCGCTGCAGGAAGAAGAACCGGACAGCGTCGGTCCCGGCCTCGTCCACGAGGTCCTTCAGGGTCACATACTCGCCTGCCCGCTTCGACATGGCGACCGGCTTGTCGCCCCGCGTCAGTCTGACCATCTGGACGAACAGCACCGCGAGGCGGCCGGGGTCGTACCCGAGCGCACGCATGGCCGCCCGGACCCTCGGCAGATAACCGTGATGGTCCGCTCCCCAGATGTTGATGAGGAGGTCATAGCCCCGTTCATACTTGTTCACGTGGTACGCAATGTCCGATGCAAAGTAGGTGAGTTCTCCGGTCTGTTTCTGGAGGACCCGGTCTTTTTCGTCGCCGTACCGGGTCGATAAAAACCAGGTAGCCCCGTCTTCCTGTTTGACTGCACCCCGTGCCTCGAGGCCACTGATGGCCCGGCGGATACTGCCGTCACCGAAGAGCTGTTTTTCGCTGAACCAGCGGTCAAAAAGGATATCGAAACCGCCGAGCACCTGCCGGATTCCGTCCAGAATGCTGCTGACGGCAAACTCCGTGATGGTCCGGATGTGTTCTTCGTTGATGTCCGCTGCCGGCATCGCAGTTTCGAGGGCCGAACTGATGTCATGGATGTACGCACCCTGGTATTCACCGGGCCGTGACACCGCGGTATCGATATGCCTGCTCCGGTAGTAATCGCCGAGCACGGAATAGCCGAGTGAAAGGACCTGGTTTCCGGCGTCATTGATATAATACTCGCGGGTGACCTCGTATCCCTGGGACGCGAGGATCCTCGCCAGAACGTCACCGATAACAGCGCCCCTGCCGTGACCAACGTGGATCGGACCTGTCGGGTTTGCGCTGATATATTCCAGGAGGACCTTGTGTCCCCCGCCGTGATCGCTGCTGCCGTATCCGGCGCCTTTTTCCAGGATGGAGTCCAGGGTATCGTGCCAGAACGATTGTCTGAGCAAAAAGTTGATATGCCCCGGTTTCACGACGTCGATTGTTTCGACGATACCCGCCGCTGTGTCCCGCAGGGTTGCTGCAACCGCCGCGGCAATTTCGAGCGGCGGCTTCTTCAGAACGGGTGCAAGCCCGAACGCAATGCCGGTCGTGAAGTCGCCCTGTGCAGGGTTCGGAGGAACCGTCACGGCGGCGCGGGGAAGGGACACACCGGGGCCGGCGTACTTGGATGAAGCATCATTGATAAGCTTAAGAAGTGTTTCAATCATAATGTCTTGGCATGGTACGTGGCATGACAGCAGGAGAAATAAATGAAGGTGCTCACGTCAGATCCGCCCTACGTATGTGCCCCGCCTTTCCTTTGCTCGGACGTGCCCGTAACTTCCGGACCGGCCTGTTCGTGCTGTTTTTTCAGTCTCACATCAAGGGTGTATTCCGGACACCGCAGTCCGAGGTCCTCCGTGGAGGCGAAGCGCTTCTGGCAGGTTTCCCTCCATGCGCAGGTGAGGCAGCTTTTTTGGTCGGTGAAGGTCATGCGTCTGTCCCGTTTCCGTCCGTCAACTGCCCAGCATCCTGACGAGCGTCTGCGATCCTTCGACGATCTCCTGCAGGATGGCACGTACCGGCTGTATCGAGGTTATCATACCTGCGATTTCGCCGCTCATCACCGAGCCGTCTGCAACGTCGCCGTCGAGTGACGCCGCCCTGCTCCTGCCGGGACCGATAAACGACAGGATCTCCATCTCGGTGATGCCCTTCTTTTCCATCTCCAGGACCTGGTCTGCGAGCCTGTTCCTGATCACCCGCACCGGTTTGCCGATGGTCAAGCCTGTCAGGACCGTTGCATCGTCCTCTGCGTCGAGGATGGCTTTCTTGAACGACGGATGTACCGGCGTTTCCTCCGCAGCCACGAACCGCGTTCCCATCTGGATGCCCTGCGCACCGAGTGCGCGAGCGGCCAGGAACCCCCGGTGATCGGCTATGCCGCCGGCGGCAACGACCGGAACCCGGACCGCATCCACGGTCTGGGGGATAAGTACCATCGTTGTAATGCCGAGCGGGCTGTCATGCCCTCCGGCCTCGATCCCTTCAGCAACGATGAAATCGACACCAGCCTTGTCCGCCTTCCGGGCAAGCCTGACCGAGGGGACGACGTGTCCCACAAGAATGCCGGCGTCGTGGAGAGCCGCGGTATATTTCGCAGGGCTCCCTGCAGAGGTAATCACGACGGGGAGCCTTGTTTCGATCGCAGCCTGTATCATGTCCGCTGCAATGGGGTAGATCATCGGAACGTTGAGGCCGAATGGTTTCTCTGTCAGTGCCCGTGTTTTTTCAATCTCCCGGAGGAGTTCGTCTTTCGATTGGAACGACCCGCCGCCAAGGACGCCGAGACCTCCTGCAGCGGACACCGCAGCTGCGAGCGGTGCGTACGATACGTAGACCATGCCTCCCAGCAGCACGGGGTACTGTATGCCAAGCATTCGGCACAGGGGTGTAACAAGGAGGGTGTTCACGCGAACAGCGTTCCTTTGTTGTCGACGATATGCTGTGCGTTCCGCAGGGCAAACGACATGATCGTAACCTGCGGGTTCACACCGAGGGAGGTCGGAAAGATGCTGCCGTCCGAGATAAACAGGTTGCCGATGTCGTGCACCTTGCCGTACGAATTCACCACCGTGTGATCGCGTGCCTCGCCCATCCGGGCAGTGCCCAGGGGATGGAAGGCCATCATTTCCACGGAGGTGATGGGGATCTTCTTCGTGAAGAGCTGTGCAACGTCATCCGGACCGGTAAATTCCCCGATCCCGAAGATGCCGGGATTGACGGTTGTTGCCCCGGCAGCGAAGAATATCTCGGAAGCCAGTGCAATACCCTTGATGAGTTTTTTGAAATCATAAGGATCGAAATGATACGTGATGAACGGCCGCTTGTCGATACCAACCTTGACTCTGCCGGCGGAGTTCTTGTCAGAAACCATGACGCCGTACGCGGCGAGATGGTCGTATCTGCGCGCGGCTTCCTTGCTTTCCTGCCCGATGGGCGCAAGGATGGGAAGGCCGATTTCCGGCGGAACGAAGATCCCTTCGAGCATGATGCCCTCGCTTGCGTACGCATCGACATAGCTGCCCTGGGGCACCCCCTTGTATCCCTGGATGATTTCGTCGAACATGGCGGTCACTCTCACGGCAGGGTGGATGGTCAGGTTTCTGCCGAGTTCCGGACTCGCCGGGATTGCGTTCTTTTGGAGGATGTACGGCGAATAGATCGCACCTGCCGCAAGGACGAGGACCTTCGGGGCAATGCTGAGGTTGTACAGCTTATTGCCGGTCTTCTCGTTGAGGATACTGCCCTGGATCTTCGTGACCCTGCCGGATTCGAGGGTGATGACTTCGGCGCGTGCGTTCGCATAAACCCGCGCGCCGTGTTCAAGTGCCGAGGGGATGAAATTCAGGTGGACTGCCTGTTTCGCGTCGTGCGGACAGCCGAACGCACACCTGCCGCACCCGTGGCAGTTGATCATGTTGTGCCTGAGCATGCCGTTGCTCATGCCGAGCGCATCAGCGCCCCGCTTGAACACCAGCCCGTTCTTACCGAGCACCTCGGGACTGACCGGCGTGACGTTAATCTTTTTCTCGACCTGCTCGAAGAACGGCTCCATCTCTCTGGGTGAGGCATTCTGTACGCCAAAACGCTCTGCCCAGTCTCTGAGGATGTTGTCCGGCGTCCTGAAACAGGTGCCGGAATTGATGACCGTCGTTCCTCCGACAGCCTTGCCGAGGGGAAGAATGATGGGGTTTTTTCCGAACGCAACGGTCGCTCCATAGTCGCGGTAGAGAATCTTCATGGCAACAGCGGGTTTGTATGTGCTGTACCGGTCTTTTGTATAGTAGCCGCCCTCCTCGAGCACGACGACATCGAGCCCCGCACTGCTCAGGACATCCGCCATCACAGCGCCTCCGGCACCCGAGCCGATGATACAGACGTCCGGCGTTTCGACAACGTCCCTCGTTATGTCATTATAGGTAAAGAGCATGGTCTCAGTCCTTGATCAGGCATTCCGGATGGTACTGGATTGCCTCGGCGACTGCGTCGTCGGAATAATATGACATCATAATGAGCATCTTGAGGAGCAGGAAGATATTCCGCTTTGAAAATATCCTGCTGTTTTCCCAGCCCTGCAGGTACCTCAGACGCTGGCCGGGTGACATCTTCGTGAACCTCCTGAGCCGGGTCACCATGGGTGCATACTCTATGGTGGAGATGATCGCCCGGATCGCTTTCAGCTGCAGTGTACTCAGGCTGTCGATATAGTTGTCGAGCAGCAGGACAGGATCCACGGCCTTCGGGTCAACGTCAAAAGCACCTCCCGGCGGAATGATGGTATCTGCTATGGCGCGCACGATGTTGTATGTCTTTTGATCAAATACCTTCAGCTCTTTTACTGCCATGGAACGATCTCCTTTTTAGGCTCCTTTCTACGATCTCCCTGTTCCTCTGTATTGTCGTATCCGTCCGGACCATGCTCAAACGGCAATCGTCTTCAGGAGTTTTACAAAATGCCCGTCTCCATTCCTATCGTTTAATTCCCGGACAGTCAACCGAAACAGCGGATGGATCACAGCGGCCGCTATTTCCGCGAGCGGGGTCAGTACGAACCGACGTTCGTGAAGCAGCGGGTGCGGTATGACGAGCTCGTTCGTAAAAATGATACGGCCGCCGTACAGCAGGATATCGATGTCGATGGTCCTGGAACGGTACCGGCGCTTATCCCCGGAGACCGGTGCCCTGTACCTGCCGAGCGACCGCTCTGTCTCCTGGATGCGTCCGAGCATGCGGAACGGATCGAGCGTGGTCTCCACAGCGCAGCAGAGGTTGAAAAAATTGCTGCCGCCGGGCTGTTTCATGCCCACGGGTTCTGTCTCATACAGGGAAGAATACTGACGCAGCGTGGTGTCCGGGTAGTGTGCAATGTCCCGGACCGCCTTGACAAGGTATGCTTCCCGGTCGCCGGTGTCAGAGCCCAGTAAGAGGTAAACCGTCTCGCCCATCAAAACAGGACACAGCCCGTCTGTCCCTGGCTGCACGGAGCAATGGTTATGGTGTGCTCTGACATCGGCCCCTTCGTGTAGCTCAGGATGTCTGTCGACGCGTCAAAAGCTGCAGAACCATCGGATGTCGAAACCGTGAATCCTGAGGGAAAATGCAGTGACGGGACAAAGATCTCCGTCGTGCCGTGCCCGATGCCGTCTTCTTTGTAGGTATACGTAAAGGTGGTGGAAGAAAACGTCGCCGGATCGGCTGTGATGGGATAGCTTATGCTGACCGGCGTGCCTGCGGTCAGCACCGGATAGGGCCTCGACAGGAGGTCCATGATGGAAAACACGGGTGTTCCGGATGCGTCGAGAAGGGTGAGGCCTGCACCGCTGTTATCCAGGAATGCCGCGCTGTACTCCCAGAACATCCAGTTGCTCAGTTCGCCGTCGAACTCTCCGAGCAGTGCAGTCATGTATGCTGCGCTGTTGCTCTCGTTGTGGTCAAGCCCCATCTCGCCGATGATGGAGGGCGTTTTCATGGATGCGCCCACCATGGCGATCTCGGGTATCGTCGTCTGCAGGGAGGTTATGTCGGTCGTACTGATGCTGCTGCCGGATGTCAGCGGGTAGTAGTGCGGTGCAAATACGAGGTTCCTGAAGTCCTGCGGAAAGGTGGTGGCGCTGATACCGGTATTGTAATTGTGCGTCAGGTTCGCGAGGGTGACCGAAGGCTCGAACATGATGGCGTGGGAGGGATCGGCCTTCCGTATCGCGGTTGCAACCTTTTCATAAAAAGGGACGAGTGCCTGCGTTTCAAAGGCAGTCGAAAAAAGGTTGTACGTGCCCGGATACGGCTCGTTCATGATCTCATACCCGAGCACTGTCGTGCTGGTGGCGAACAGGGCTGCAACCTGCTGCCAGGCTGCTGCGTAGTGCTCCTGAAGGCCTGTGCCGTCCGGTCCCGGTGTATCGTCCCAGAAATTCTGGAAGGACTGTGTGATTGCAGGAACGATATAATTCATGGCCCAGCTTGTGGTCGTGCACTGGGACGCGGAATATCCGGTGAGGTCGCATGCCCACTCGGGCGCGCCGTCGCCGTTGCAGAGGTATTGGCTGTACAGGTCCTGGTGCATGTCGAGCAGCACGTACAGCCCGTCGTTTTTGCAGATCTGCACCTCCTGCTGGATCTGGTCGAGGTACTGCTGATCGATGGTGCCGGGCGCTGGTTCGAGGCCTGCCCAGATAATGATGAGCCGTACGGCATCGAAACCTGCCTGTTTGATGTTGGCAAAATATGCTGCAGCAGCAGTGATCGTCTTTCCTGTCACCGGCAGGGAGTCCGGCAGGTACGGGGGCGTCTTCTGGCTGACGTTGATGCCGTGGATGAGGATGACCCTGCCCTGGGAGTCCCGCAGCCAGGTTCCGTCAGACCATACCGTCGTGTGTCCGGATGCCGATTTTGTGCCCGCGCATCCTGCAAGTGAAACCAGCAGCAGAACCGGGAGAAAGAGAAAGATAAGGTTTCTCATGATGATCCTGCAATAGTATAACCCGCTGATGTTGTCAAACGGCAGATCCTACTCGTACCGCAGCGATTCTATGGGGTCGAGCTGGGCGGCCTTGTACGCAGGATACACCCCGAAGAAGATCCCCACGAACGCGGAGAAGAAGAACGCGAGCAGCACGGACCACGGCGTAATGCTGATGTGGAACCCGCTGATCAGGGACTGGATGATGAAACCGCCGGCAACGCCGATCGTGATACCGATAATACCGCCGGTCGAGCTCAGGGTCGCCGATTCTATGAGGAACTGGATAAGGATGTCACGCCGGGTCGCGCCCACCGCCTTCCTGATGCCGATCTCCCGGGTGCGTTCCCTGATGGACACGAGCATGATGTTCATGATGCCGATGCCGCCCACGAGCAGTGATATGGCCGCAATGCCCGCGAGCACCACAGTCATCATGTTCATGATCGTATCGACCGTCGAGAGCATCGAGTCCTGGGTGATGACGGTGAAGTCCTCGTTGTTGTTGTGCTGCCGCTTCAGGACACCGGTGATCTGACTGACTGCCTCATTGACGACATCTTTGGAAC
>JAJYLM010000154.1 GCA_021787655.1 bacterium | reverse complement strand
TCCGGTGCAAGCTTTTCATCAATGATCATCTTGCAGACTGGGTCTTCATGCTTTGCCATGGCAACCTCCTTTGTTCAAAGATTATACACGGAACCGGATAAATACAAGTAAAGATTTATAAAAAAAAGCGGGCACATCTGCCCGCTTTTGGTATTCCGGCCTGTGCCCGATGCGCGCTACTTTCCATGCATGCCATTCATGCCGGGACCCATACCCATGCCGTGCTGGTCATGGACAGGGCCGTTCATGTTCATTTCATGCTGCATCTGCCCGCTGCTGTGCTGCATCATGTGCTGTGTCTCCATCCGTTCCTGGTTCTGGACCTCGTTCCTGATCTGGTTTGCTGCACGGATGCCCGATTTCTCGTTGTGCTGCTGCGCCTGCTTTCCGTAGGCGTTGATGCTGGCATAGACTGATTTCATCACGGTACCGAGTTTCAGATTGTACTTCTGGGCTATCTCGCCCCATCCCATCCCCTGGTTCCGGAGGGACATGATCTGGTTCACCGGCTGGTTTGATGCCTTTGCAAGTGCACCGGCGATGACAATCTCCCCGTTCCCAAGGTGCTGCTTGCGTAAAGCGCCGATGGTCCCGGCGTTCAGTGAGCCAGCCTTTTCCATCAGACGAAGCTGTTCCCTGTTCTGGATCTGGCTCTGTGTTTCTGTCTGTTTCTGCGTCTGCTTTCTTGCCTGTTCCTGTACCTGGTTTTGCACCTGGCTGTTTATTTGTTCCGCCGGAAATGCACTCCCTGTAAGTATGAGAGAAAATGCTATTGCGCCGATTGCTGCAAACATCTTTTTCATGGTACTTCCTCCTTTGTTTTTTAGACACACTACCGTTTAAAACGTAACAGATAATCCTATGGTGAACGTCGAAATACTCGAGGTTACGTAGTTCAACGAAGATCCGCGGTTCGTACCGCTGCCCGAGGTGCCGCCCATACCCATCGCCAGGGGGCCCATGGTGCTCCTGCCCGACGAGGAGCTGGAAAGATTGTTAACCGGATTGGTTGTTATGCCGGTCGACAACCTGTAGAGTGCGTACACGGAGACCATGTTCAGGAATGTATAGGACGAGCCAACCTCGAAATCAGCGTCCTGCTGCGATATATCCGGATTGAGTGCAGTATCGAGCGTCCCCCGCGCATAAATTCCCAGTGCAGAAACAGGATACAGGTACAGTCCGAGGAATCCGCCCAGATAGCTTCCCGGCCCGGTGACGTAATAATACACAGGGCCTGCGCCGATGCTGAAGATGCCGGTCAGGTCATACCTGCCCTCCAGGCGCCCTGATACGGAATAATAATTGCTCGTATCAGGGGTTGCTCCGAACGTGTAATTCGCAACGCCGCCCATCTTCCATTTCCTGCCGATCCGCTGATACACGTCCCCGTACACAATGTGATACTCCTGGGTCGAAGCTGTCGTGCTGACGCCCCATTCGTGTGAATAGCCTGCAGACATATACGTCCTGGAGGAGGGTGCATAACCCAGCGTGCCGTACAAGGTGTAGTAGGTTTCGTTCTGGTTGGTGAATGATGCATCACTGCCGACCTTCGGGTAAAAATCCGCAGAGGCCGGCGTTGCTGCAACAAGCATCAGGAGAACGATACCTGCGGCGGCCGTCAGCCGCCGGCTAAAAGCCCTCACCCTGTCCCGTAAGGCGGGAAACGTTTGTCCCTTCCACAGCCGGTCAAAGGTCAGGATGTGGTCGCTCTTTGTTTTCTGCACGGCATGTTCGGTGTCAGTCTGCAGTGTCTCCGGATCGTTCATTTCGTCTCCTCTTCTTTTTGCTGCGGCAGCGATCGCCGTTTCCAGTACAGGTAGATTACCGGGTAGACCACGAGCTCCATGACAGCGGACGTAAACACACCGCCGATCATGGGCATGGCAATCCGCTTCATGATGTCCGAACCGCTCCCGTTGCTCCACATGATAGGCAGCAGCCCCATCATGATGGCGAACACCGTCATCATCTTCGGGCGTATCCTCTGCACAGCACCGTACATTATGGAATCCTTCAGATCGCTCTCCGTATTCATTGTACCGTTCTCTTTCCACTGATGATAAGACTCATCAAGGTACACAAGCATAACAACCCCTGTTTCCGCGTCCACGCCTGCGAGGGCAATAATACCGACCCAGACGGCAACGCTGAGTTCATAGTGCATAAAGTAAAGTCCCCAGATCGCACCGGCGAGCGAGAACGGTACCGCGAGCATCACGATCAGCGCCTCTGTTACAGAACGCTTGTTGAAGTACAGGAGCAGGAACACGATGAACAGGGTCAGGGGGATCACCAGCATCAGGGTCTTCCGTGCGTGTTCCATGTATTCATACTGGCCTGTCCATTCCAGCGTGTAGCCTGCAGGAAGCATCCCTGTTTTAATAATCCCGTCGTCCACTGCTTTTTTTGCACGTTCGACATATCCGCCGATATTGCTGGTCGTCAAATCCACGTATATCCAGTCCGACAGCATGCCGTTCTCGTCCCGGATCATCGGCGGTCCGTTGATCCTGTAGATATGCGCAAGCTCGCCGAGGGGTATCTGGGCGCCGGACGGCGCCGGAACGAGTATCATCCTGAGCGCCGGGAGATCATCGCGGAGTTCACGCGGATACCGCAGCGCGATCGCGAAGCGTTCGCGCCCCTGGATCACCTTGCCGACGGTCATGCCGCCGACTGCCGTTTCCAGCACGTCGTCAACGTCGTCGACGCTCAGTCCGTACCGGGCGATCGCATCGCGGTCGATATCGAAATTGATATAATGTCCTCCCACGGCCCTTTCCGCGAACACACTCCTGGTTCCCGGTACCTTGTTCAGGATGTCCTCGATCATCTTTCCCAGGACCTCCATTTCAGAAAGACTGGGCCCGTAGATCTTAATGCCAACCGGCGTGCGTATGCCCGTGGTCAGCATGTCCGTCCTGCCTTTGATCGGCATCGTCCATGCATTGGTCACACCGGGAAGGGAGATCGCCGCATTCATCTGATTGATCAGTCCTTTCCAGGTGACGCCCCGGGGCCACTGCGACTGCGGCTTCAGGTTGATGATGGTCTCTATCATCTCCAGCGGCGCCGGGTCGGTCGACGTGTCTGCCTTACCGGCCTTCCCGAAGACCGAGGACACCTCGGGGAAGGACTTTATGATCCGGTCCGTAACCTGCAGCATCTGCCGCGCCTGGGTAATTGAGATTCCGGGAATGGTGCTCGGCATATACAGGATCGTCCCCTCGTTCAGCGGAGGCATAAATTCACTGCCGAGCCGTGAGAACGGGATGAGAATGGAGAGGATAATCAGCAGTGCAGAAATCAGGATGATCCTCCGGTGTCTGAGGGCAAATGCAGCGACAGGATGGTAGGCCCTGATCATGATGCGGTTCAGCGGGTTTTTTTCCTCAGGCGTTATGTTGCCGCGGATGAGCAGGGTCATGAGCGTCGGACCAAGAGTGATGGACAGGAAAGCTGCGAACATCATGGAGAAGGTCTTGGTATACGCGAGCGGTTTGAACAGTTTGCCCTCGGGCCCCGTCAGGGCAAAGATGGGCAGAAACGAGACCGCAATGACCAGCAGGGAAAAGAAGAGCGGCCTGCCGACGAGCTTTGCGGCCCTGATGATCAGTTCTTCGCGGCGCTGGTTGGTCAGCGAGTTCTCGTGCTCGAGGAACTTGTTCGCATTCTCGATCATGACGATGGATGCATCGACCATTGCACCGATCGCGATGGCGATGCCGCCGAGCGACATGATGTTGGACGATACCCCGGCATAGTACATGCCGATTAGGGCCATGAGAATGGCGAGCGGCAGGATGATGATGGCCACCAGCGCGCTGCTGATACTGTAGAGGAATATAATGGAAACGATGCTCACGATGATGCTTTCTTCGATGAGTTTTTCGCGCAGCGTCGAGACGGACCGTTTGATCAGCCGGGACTGGTCGTACACGATCTTCAGCTGCACGCCCGGGGGGAGCGAGGGCGTGATCGCCTTAATCTTTGCTTTCACGTCGCCGAGGATCTTGTACATGTCCGCGCCGTACCGGACGACGACAATGCCGCCCACGACATCGCCGGTGCCGTTATAGTCCGCGATGCCCCGCCGCATGACTGCATCGTATTTGATGTCGGCGATGTTCTTCAGGAGCACCGGGGTACCGTGCGGGGATGCAGAGACAACGGTATTGCCGAGGTCGTTGAGCGACGTCAGGTAGCCGTTGCCGCGGATCACGAACTCTGTGCCGTTTATTTCAATGGATGCCCCGCCGACATCCTTGTTCGAATGCTTGATGGCATCAATCACCGTGCTCAGAGGAATATGGTAGGCCTGGAGACGGGCAGGGTAGACGTTGACCCGAAACTCCTTTTCGTAGCCGCCGATCCCTGCCACTTCGGAGACACCGTGGACGGATTCAAGCCAGTACCGCAGGTACCAGTCCTGGAATGACCTCAGGTCTGCAAGGTTATACCGGTGTCCTTTGTCCAGCAGTACGTACTCAAGACCCCAGCCGATACCCGTTGCGTCGGGCCCGAGCGTCGGATTGACACCCGGCGGCAGCTTGCCGTTGATCTGCTGGAGGTATTCGAGCACCCTGCTGCGGGCCCAGTACATATTCGTCCCGCCTTTGAACAGGACATACACATACGAATAGCCAAAGGTTGACAGGCCCCGGACGACCTTGACGCGGGGCGCGGATATCAGAGCAGTGACAATAGGGTAGGTAACCTGGTCCTCGATGATGTTCGGACTCTGCCCCTCCCATTTTGTGTAGATAATGACCTGTACCGGTGTCAGGTCCGGGATTGCCTCGAGCGGGGTCTTATTGATGACCCAAATG
>JAJYLM010000153.1 GCA_021787655.1 bacterium | reverse complement strand
CGATGCCGGACTCTTTCGGATACTTTGGCGACTACGGGGGAAGGTTCGTACCGGAAACCCTGATGTCCGCATTGAAGGAACTCGAACGCGGTTTCAGGCGTATCGCACTCACCCCTTCGTTCAGCCACGAGCTGGATGCATACCTGAAGCAGTATGTCGGCAGGCCCACACCGCTGTACCCTGCGCACAGAATGAGTGACGACCTCGGAGGTGCAGCAGTGTACCTGAAGAGGGAAGACCTTGCCCACACCGGCGCCCACAAGATCAACAATACCGTCGGTCAGGTGCTTCTTGCAAAAAAGCTCGGTAAGAAACGCATCATCGCAGAAACCGGCGCAGGACAGCACGGCGTTGCAACGGCTACCGCAGCAGCTCTGTTCGGTCTCTCCTGCGAGGTTTACATGGGAGACCTCGATGTCAGGCGGCAGGCATTGAACGTGGACAGAATGAGACTGCTCGGCGCGAAGGTTATCCCGGTTTATTCGGGATCGATGACCCTGAAGGATGCCATGAACGAGGCAATCCGCGACTGGGTCACCAATGTTGAAACAACACACTACGTTATAGGCTCGGTGGCAGGCCCGCATCCGTATCCTGAAATAGTCAGGCATTTCCAGTCCGTTATAGGGACCGAGGCAAAACGGCAGATCCAGGAGGCGGTCCACCGCCTTCCCGATGTGCTCATTGCCTGTATCGGCGGCGGCAGCAACTCCATGGGGCTGTTCTCCCCGTTTATCCGGCACGCCGGCATCAAACTTATCGGTGTTGAAGCAGGCGGCCTCGGCATTCAATCAGGAAAGCACGGGGCATCCCTGACAGCCGGCGAAAAGGGAGTGCTGCACGGCACAATGACCAGGATACTGATGGACAACGACGGCCAGATCATCAACCCCCATTCGATATCCGCGGGACTCGATTATCCGGGTGTTGGTCCGGAACTCAGCTATCTGTACGATACAGGGAGGCTGACGGTCGTCACTGCGCAGGACGATGAGGTGCTTGCTGCGACCTCTTATCTTTCACGGACCGAGGGTATTATACCGGCTCTCGAGAGCGCACATGCAATCGCCTTTGCGAGGAAATACGTGCCCAGGCTTCCCAGAAAGTCTATTGTTATCATCAATATATCAGGCAGGGGAGACAAGGATATGGGCATCATCAGGGAACATATGGAACTCGGTCATGCATCTTCAAAATAAAACAAGCCTATGAAAAACCGGATTCAGCAAACCTTTGATACTCTGGAACAGCGCCGGGAGAAGGCATTCATCGCGTACATCATGGCAGGGGATCCGGATATGAAGAAAACACTCATCTATGCGCAAGCCCTGATTAAGGGGGGAGCCGACATCATTGAGCTCGGTATGCCGTTTTCTGACCCTATTGCAGACGGTCCGACCATACAAAAGGCAGCGCAGCGCTCCCTGCGTGCAACAACGACCATAACAAAGATATTCAGACTGATCACGACCCTTCGCAGGACATCCGAAATACCCCTCATACTCATGGGGTACATTAACCCGGTCATTAAATACGGGGTAGAGCGTTTTTTTGAGGACGCGTCCCGCTGCGGGGCCGACGGTGTCATCTTCCCGGATCTGCCTCTCGAAGAGATCGGTTTGGTTCAGCGCTTTGCAGAACAATCGGAGATTGCCGTCATCCTGCTTGCAGCTCCTACCTCGGACAGAAAACGGCTCCTCGAACTTTCGCGGCAAACAAAGGGCTTTCTCTATTACATCTCCATGACCGGTGTCACCGGATCATCCCGCGCAATCAGTACCAGGGCATTTGCAGATGTCCGGTGGATACGGCAGCACACACAAAAGCCTGTCGCAGTCGGATTCGGCATTTCATTGCCGCACCAGGCACACGAGGTCGCCAGGCACGCAGACGGTATCGTCGTCGGCAGTGCCTTCGTTCAGCTGATAGAAAACGGACGGAACGTCCCGGACAAACTTGCTGTACTGTCGCGTCTCCTGAGAAATGCTGCCAATGGAAGACTGCCGCGGAACATCTCCACTTCCTGACCCACACCGAGCATCCGGTCTGCCGGAAATACCGCACCGCCGCCTCAGGCTGATGCGTTACTGCCCATGCAGCAGCTCAAGCAGCCTTTCAGGTTCTGTCGTCGGAGATTCGCACCGGTCGTTCGAACAGACGTATGCCGTTGCCCTGCCGTCGATACTTGCCTGATACCGGATAAACGGCGCAATGTCCTTGATACCACCGGATTGCCCGGAATCGTTGAAGAGAACGACCTTCTCCGGAATGAAATTGCTCCTCAGGGATTTCAGCATGGTCTCAGTATCAGCCGCATTCCTTTCTCCTGCAATAACGACCTCGTAGGAAGGTCCGAGCATAAAATCAAGGGCGCACAGGAACTGTGTGAAGGCCGCTGCAGGATAGCGCGACACTTCACCCGTCATTCTCCGGGCCACCATCCGTGCACTCTCGTCCAACCGTGTGTTTCCGGTCATCCTCGCGATGCGCACCATGTTCAGCATTGCTATTGAGTTGCCCGACGGAACAGCGCTGTCGTGCACTTCGATACGCCGCACCGGAAGATGCTCCGCATCGTCCGCGGTAAAGTACAACGCATTCTTTTCTGTGTTCAGGAAATGGGTGATCATCTGCTGGTTCATCGTAATGGCCGCATCAAGATACCGCTGCTCGAAGGTCGCTTCGTACAGTTCCAGCAATCCCCACACCAGAAATGCATAGTCATTCAGGTATGCCGGTATGGCAGCTTCGCCATCGCGGTAACGATGCAACAATCTCCCGTCACTGGTCCGCATTTTTTTAAGAATAAAGTCCGCAGCACGTGCGGCAGCCGCAGCATACTGCTTTTCTCCGAATATCTGGGCTCCCTTTGCAAGACCCGCTATCATGAGACCGTTCCAGTCGGTCAGGATCTTGTCATCTTTGTGCGGCCGCACACGTTCCTGCCGGGCAAGAAACAACCTGTGCCGGATATGGTCAATGCTCTGCCAGAGTATGTTTTCCGGCAGGTGCAGATCCCCGGCGAGGCCGGGAATGGACCTGCCGGTATACAAGATATTCAACCCCTTTTTTGATCCGCTTGCCGTATCGAAAAAGTTGCCCGGATCTTCGACATTGAAAAGCTTCCGTGCAATCCTGCCGTCGCTCTCTGTCTGGGCGTCCTCCGGTCTGAGCGCTTCGTCGATCTCCTGTGCCGTCCAAAGATAATATTTCCCTTCTTCCCCTTCGCTGTCTGCGTCCTCTGCCGAAAAGAAAGCCCCTTCGGCAGATGTCATGTCCCGCATACTATACGTTAATATCTGCTTCGCCGTAACCTTGAACTGATCATCACCTGTTGTCTGGTAAGCTTCTGTATATGCCATCGACAGCATGGCCTGGTCGTAGAGCATTTTTTCAAAATGGGGAACAATCCATCCGGCATCGGTCGAGTACCGGTGAAACCCAAAGCCGATATGGTCGTAGATCCCGCCCTGCGCCATTGCAGACAACGTTTTTTCTACCATGCGCAGTGCGTCCGTCGTTCCGGTCCTGCGGTAATACCGGAGCAGGAAAAAGAGGGTGTGCGCTGACGGAAATTTTGGAGCATTTCCGAACCCGCCGTTGACCGAATCAAACGAGGCTTCGAGGTCTTTGTACGCCTGATCCAGAAGAGCCACGGCCGGTTGCTCTCCGGACTGGTCTCCGGCAGCACTCCTGAGCAGTTCCATGGCTTGATCCCCTGCATCAATGATCTTTTCCTGCTGGCTCTCCCATGATTTTTTCAGCATCGGAAGAAGGTCGAGCATTCCAATAATACCGAACTTCGTTTCCCTGGGTATATAGGTCGCTGCAAAAAACGGCTTCTTGTCCGGTGACATGACGATCGTCAGCGGCCACCCGCCGCGCCCGGTGAACATCTGGCAGACTTCCATATAGATGCTGTCTATATCGGGCCTCTCTTCACGATCGACTTTTATGGAAACAAAATCATCGTTCAGGAGCCGCGCAACCCCAGGGTCGTCAAACGATTCCTGTTCCATGACATGACACCAGTGACACGTCGAATATCCTATCGAAAGAAAAACCGGTTTGTGCTCCTTGACTGCCTTTTCAAAGGCTCCGGAAGACCACGGGTACCAGTCTACAGGGTTGTGCGCGTGCTGCAGGAGATACGGGCTCTTTTCATCACCGAGGTGGTTCAAAAAACCGCTTTTTCCGCCACCCGGTGTATTCTGTTGTTTGCGTCGAGAAGCGCTTATCTTCATAAGAACCTCCTTCACTCCATACAGTAAGGTAACAACAAAACCACGATTGACAAGGGCTATTCAGTACCCGGAAGGCTTACTGGCCGGAAGGGGAATTCTGTTTAACTGCATCTTTTTTTCTGACATAGACGGTCTTCTCAACCTGGGCAATAACAGCGTTGGTATCGTCCGTCAGATCGACGGTAAAAACAGGCTCGGTTTTCCCATGTTTGTCTGCGAGCTGTTTGATCTGCAGGATTGTCTCCTGCGGTATATAAAAGCGTACCCTGACCGTGGAACGCCCGGGCTTCTTAAACCGTATTGAAGCGTGTTTGTCCCATACGATGTAATCACTCCCGAGGTTTTTAATGAGGATGATCGTGAAAAAAGGGTCGCACATCGAATAGAGGGACCCTCCAAACTGTGTGCCAAAATAGTTCTTATTGTAAAACCTGAGGTTCATCCTGATATCGAACGCACTGTAATCCGCAGATATCCGGCTGATATGTATGCCTGCGCCGAGAAAAGGAGGATACAGATTGAACAACGTCCTGAACAGAAAGCGCCGCAGAGATTTTATCGTCTTTTTTATCATAAAAAATTATGGTTCACTCAACCATAGTTTTTCTCTTCGGTAAAAGCAATACTAAAAAAGGGGGGCAGC
>JAJYLM010000152.1 GCA_021787655.1 bacterium | reverse complement strand
TGCCATCAACCTGCTCCTCGAGGCAGGGGATGGTCCGGGTGCTGCGCGGCTTGCAAAAACAAACAACAACTTCAAACGTGCAGGGGATATCTACAAGTCCATGCAGAGCTATACAGAGGCTGCATCTGCCTTTGAGCTCGCGAAGGATTTTCTGAAGGCAGCCCAGATGTACGAGAGTGCAGAGATGTATCTGCCGGCAGGAGAGTTATACCTGAACTCCGGCGACATCAAAAAGGCTGCGCAGTGTTACGTGCAGGCGTTCAACAGCGATTATTCGACCGAGAAGATGGAGATAGACCGGGAGTACACTGCGAGGATGGCAGAGCTTGCCGAAAAAACCGGTACGCTCCTGGAAAAGGTCGGCATGCATGAGCGTGCTGCAAAGGTGTACGCAGCGATGAAGCTCTTCGAGTTCGCTGCACGGGCATCAAAAGCAGCGGGCAAATTCAGCGAAGCGGGAGAATACTATACCAAGGCGAACAAACCCGTGGAAGCAGCCCAGCTTTTCGAAAAGGCGGGCGACAAAACAAGGGCGAATATCGTGCGGGCGGAATATTACCGGGGCATGGGTGAACTGCTCAAGGCAGCGCAGAGTTATGAAGAGATCGGTGAATACATGAACGCCGCAGAACTGTACTCGGGAGCGGCCGACCACGTCAAGGCCGGAGAGATGTATGAAAAGGCAGGCGAATACGAGCTTGCCGCTCAGATGTTCGAGAGCGCGAACAGGGCACAAAAAGCGGCAGAATTGTACGGAAAGGCAGGAAACCTCGAGAAGGCAAAATATCTGTATAAACACATCGGCGACGAGAGGAACCTGATCGTTACGCTGATGAAAGAAAAAAAATTCATTGAAGCTGCCGAGCAGTACATCAAATTCGGCGATAACGAGAGTGCTATCCAATCGCTCCAGATGGTACGGCCCTCTGACCAGGAGGGGTACTATCGCGCCTGTGTCATGCTCGGTGATATCTTCCTTGAAAAGGAGATGTTTGTCCAGTCCATGGAAAAATACAAGAAGGCGATTGGAAACAAGCCCCTGGATGCAGCAACTTTGGATGCCTACTACGGCATTGCGCTTGCGTTCGAGAAGACCGGCGAGTCATCGAAGGCCGCCATGATCTACGACAAGATCCTTGCAGAAGATTACAATTACCGGGATACGAGGAACAGGGTCAAGGCGCTGAACGAACAGCCGGCAAAAGCAAAGACCGTCGTCCCTGTTACGGAGACGCGGTACACCATCGTCAGAGAGATCGGACGGGGGAATATGGGCAAGGTTTACGAGGCGTATGATACGGTGCTGGAGCGCAAGGTGGCATACAAGGTGCCAAGCCTTGACCTGACCCACCACCCGGAACTCGTCAACGATTTTTTGCGGGAGGCGAAGTCCGCGGCGTCCCTGAACCATCCGAACATCGTCATCGTTTATGATGCAGGGAAGCAGGCCGGGGACTATTATATCGCAATGGAACTGGTGCAGGGCAAAACCCTCAAGGATATCCTCCATGAAAAGACCAGTCTCACGCCCCCGGAGTCCCTGAAGATATCGGAGCAGCTGATCCGCGCGCTGGTATACGCGCACGGGAACAACCTTATCCACCGGGACATCAAGCCCGGAAATATCATGATAACGGACGACGGTGTCGTGAAGCTCATGGACTTCGGACTTGCCAAGATCATGCACGATACTGCCCAGTACGCAACCAAGATTATCGGTACCCCGTACTACATGTCACCGGAGCAGATCCAGGGTGATAAAATCAGTTTTGAGACCGACATCTATGCGTTCGGTGTGGTCCTCTACGAAATGCTGACCGGCGTTCCGCCGTTCCAGAAGGGCGACATCTATTACCACCACCTGCATACGCAGCCCGCTCCGCCGAAGACCTTAGTGCCGGAAATACCGGACAGGCTGAACAACATCGTGGTAAAATGTCTCCAGAAAGACCCCCAGCGCCGTTTTCCCAGCACCTCGGAACTGTTGTCTGCAGTGCTGGGTCTCAGGGACTGAGCAGACGGAAGCAGGCGGACTCAGTTGCCAGGTGCGTGATTTTATTATACACAGGGTTGTATGGCACTGAGGCTCATCGATAGTACCAATGAACATCTCATAAAGATTGGTTTTACCGTCAAACAACGGGATGCTGTTTTAGAAGACCTGGTCAACCTGATTGTATCTGCGCAGCCGTTTGAGAGCCATGATGCGTTATTGAAACGCTTCAAGGAGAGGGAAGAGGTCATGTCGACCGCCATTGGTTCATCGATCGCCATACCCCATATCATATCGGACAGGATCACCGACCCGCTCCTTGCGATCGGCATCGATAAGGACGGCATTCAGTACGATGCGTCAGCCGGGCCCGTGAAACTGGTGTTCATGTTCATCGGTCCAGCACAGAAAAGGGAACCGTATCTCGAGTCGCTGGTCCGCGTGTCCAAACTGCTGAAGACGGAAAAGAACAGGGAACAGCTCATCAATGCAGACTCGCCGTCGCGGGTGTTGTCGATCCTTCAGGAGCTGGACTGATCATGCCGGAACTCCCTGAAGTCGAAGCGCGGCGGCGGATGATAGAGCACGCGTGTGCAGACAGCGTCCTCGTGTCTGTTGCCATAGAGAAAAAGGGCATTGTGAAACACGATGATCCGGGTATCCGCAGGCGGATGACCGGGGAAACCCTGATCTCGGTTGAACGGAGGGGGAAGTACCTGATCCTCGTGTTTTCCGACACGATCCGGGTGACGCTGCATTTCGGCCTGTTCGGTGAGATGGCAGTGGCAGGGTCCGGTGAAACCTTTCCGTCGGTCTGCGCCCGCTTTGATTTCGACAACAAGCGCACCTTGTTCCTTCTGCGGTGGGCGAGTGTCTGGTTCGGAAAGGGAGTTGAGGTGCTCGAAAAGCTCGGTCCGGATCCGGTCGCAGAACCCGGAAAATTCACGCGGGAATACCTCGCCGGTGTACTGTCCGGAAAGAAGACGAAGATAAAACAGTGTCTCATGGACCAGGCGATCATTGCCGGTATCGGCGCTGTTTATGCGGATGAAATCCTGTTCCATGCGCACCTGCTTCCCGGCCGGCCTGCAAACAGCCTGCAGAGCGACGAATCAAAAAGACTGTACGAAGCTATCCGCACGACGATGAAAAGCGCCATCGAAAAAACCGAGTCCCGCGGCGATGAGAGCAGGCCGTTCCTGTCACTGGAGAGCAGGGAAAACTGCCCGGTGTGCGGTACACGGATCGTCAACACGCGGCTTGCAGGCAGAAGAACGCTGTACTGCCCGCACTGCCAGCATTGATTCACTCATATTGATTTTAGCACCTTGACTCCCGCATCGTTTTATGGTTTATTATTACTACTGCGCATCATGTACGGCTACAACGCTCTCCTTGAGCAGATAGGTTTGTTTCTGTTGATAGTCCGGTAACCGGCGGACTTTTATACTATACATACTACAGGGGAGGTTTTATGAAGCGCTTACGTCAAGCTTGGTGGGCAGTTGTTTTTATCATGATCACTTCCTGCAGTGTCTATTCGGTCGGGATACCCAATGCCCTTCAGCCGCCGGGCACTTATTCAGCCGGAAAAGGCGCAGCAGGCGTTCGCCCCTCAGTGCTGTTTCCGGAGGGTGCGGATTTTAAGGTAGGGCTGACCGACAACGTACAATTATCCGGTCTTGCCTGTGCCCAGCAGAGTCAGGTTCGGGACTTTGAAGGCGGCTTGCTGTTCAACATCAGCGGCGAACATAAGCCCGAAGGAAATAATGTAACGGTCATTGCCTTCGGCGGAGGTGCGAATATAGGTCATCATATAAATACCGGCACGACCACGATAGGCCGGGATTACACAGAGACGGACAGCATTTCCGGTCCAACCTATTACATCTATGAAGGATGGTATCCCGGTTTTCAAATAAACAGGCTATTCGGTATTACGCTTCCGCTGAGGATCTACGAGCTGTTCGGGTACTATCAATACTATCAGGATATAACCGGGAGTAACCCGGCAAACGTGACATCACCGCTTCAGATACAGGGGGCGGCTTTCGTCCCGGAAGTGGATTTCTGCTTCGACTGGGCGCATGTCAATGCAACGCTTGGGTTCAGCGTGCCGCTGCAATTTTACGAAAGCTCGACAAATCCCGTCATCGTCTATTTACTGCCGAATATTTCAGCCGGTGTTTATTACAAATGGTAGGAGGCAATACTATGTTACATTGTGACTGCCGGTGCGTTTCAGATCCAGGGAACTCTGCGGCAAACAAGTTCTCTCCGGATGGAGCATCGGCGCTGCAGACAGTGCGGTTCTTCAAAACTACCTGGTGACGAACGTTATTGTTATAGGTAATGTATTCAACGAGCATGAAAAAATCATTCAACAGATATTTCATTTGCCTCGGCGCAGCGGGCCTGATTCTTGCCGGCATGATCGGCGGGTGCGGACCGGTGCGGGTCAGCAAGCAATATCAGAAGTTCAACAGGATCTATATCGGATGGGTCGATCTGGGAAAGGATGATTGGGTGAAGTTCGGATACGGGACTGAGAAGGAATGGATCGACGAGATTAAGACCCAGAACGTCAACCTTCAAACCGACACCAGAGAAGATATGAAAGGGCTGCAGGTGATCGGCGCCGATTCAAAGACCTCTGCTGTTCCCTGGCACGCCGATACCCTGGTGATTGAATTCTCCCATGTGTCATTAATCGCGAACCAGCTTCAGTGCGAAATGAGCCTGTATGACGGCGGGACAAGGAAGCTGATCAAAATCGTCGGTGTGCAGCCGTGGCCCTTCTCGTTCAATTCCAGCGGCGACAGCTCCAATATGTCGATCGACGGAGAGCTTTCAAACTCCATGCACAACCTGGCACAGGATATAACGACGTATTTGACAACGGGCCAATAGCTTTACCTGCAGGCTCTTGGG
>JAJYLM010000151.1 GCA_021787655.1 bacterium | reverse complement strand
ATATGCTATGGTGCTACTTTGGGAGGAGGAAGGGTGTTCAATGCAACATCGGCAAACGGTTTTCTCTTTTCGATAGAACAGTACCCTGTTCAGGCCGGCACGCGGTTTCCGATGCTCCTGAACCTCGTGACACGATCGGTTTCGGGTCCCCTCGACATCAAGGGGGATCACAGTGATCTGTACATGGCGCTCAATACCGGTTGGATTATCCTCCTCGCACGATCACCGCAGGCAGTGTATGACATGAACATCATGGCCATCAAGATCGGCGAGCTGAAGGACGTCCGTCTTCCGGTGATCGTCGCCTATGACGGGTTCTTCACCAGCCACCAGAAAAGAAGGGTGAGCTATTTTGCGGACAAGCAGTTTGTGCAGGATTTCATCGGAAAACCTGAGCCACTGTATACGGCACTCGATCCCGAGCATCCAATATCCTTCGGCCCGTATATGAACGAGCCGGATCTGATCAACAACAAGAAGCAGCTCTCGCTGGCGATGGCTGCTGCCTATCAGCACATCGGCGAGGTGTTCAGGGACTATGCGGCCATCAGCGGCAGGGAATATCACATCCTGGAGACCTATAAAATGGAGGACGCCGAGTACGCACTGTTTATCCTGAACTCGTCGTTTGAAACGGCGAAGGACGCCGTCGATAATTTGCGGAAGCAGGGAAAGAAGGTCGGGGTGGTCTCCCCGAGTATCCTGCGGCCGTTCCCTTATAACGACGTTATCAGGGTCTTTCGGAACGTCAAAGGGCTGTGCATCGCGGACCGGGCCGACAGTTATGGCGCAAACGGGGGCAACATGTCCCTCGAGGTAAAGGCGGCGTTGAAGGACGATCCCGGAAACACAACGACAGTATTGTCGAGGATCTACGGACTGGGCGGAAAGGAATTTTTCACCGAGGATGCAGAGCGTTTATTTGAAGAGACGATCGATGCAGTTGCGCATCCGGGTAAGGTGAAGCTGTTCGAATATCATGGAGTGACCCCGGGTAAGGAAGGTTACCGCATGGAGATTGCCATGCCGCCGGTGAACGGCAAAGAGGTCATCGGACAGGTCATTGCACAACGCGATCCGCAGACAGGAAGGATCTCGGATGTCAAAGGGGTCAATGCGCAGTCGTTGTCCATGATACCGAAAAGGGTTGTACCGGGTCACGGAGCGTGTCCGGGCTGCGGAATATTCTCGAACCTCAACATATTCTTCAAAGGTCTCGAGGGTGATGTCGTGGTATTGTTCCACACCGGATGCGGCGAGGTCGTGACGTCCGGCTATCCGTACAGCTCTCACCGGATAACCTTTATCCACAACCTGTTCCAGAGCGGTGCACCAACACTGTCCGGACTGGTCGAGATGATGGAAGAAAAGATCAAACGCGGCGAACTGCCGAAGGACAAGAAGATCACCTTCGTCATGGTCTCGGGCGACGGCGGCATGGACATCGGCATGGGGCCTGCAATCGGTACGGCACTGAAGGGACACAAGCTTATCCTGCTGGAATACGATAATGAAGGTTACATGAACACCGGGGACCAGCTCTCGTTCTCAACACCCCTCGGTCATGACACATCGACATCCCACGCCGGAACGCACCAGAAGGGCAAGAAAACACACCACAAGGACACTGCACAGATCATGGCTGCCTGTCACATACCGTATGTTGCAACCCTTGCCGAGAGCAACTACAACGATATGATCAAAAAGGCGAAGAAAGCACAGGAATATGCTCAGGAAGGATTTGTTTACCTGAAGGCACTGTCGCTCTGCCCGCTTTCCTGGAGGTCAGACGAGCAAATCGGCGAAAAGATCATAGCAAACGCCGTCGATTCCTGTTTCTTCCCTCTGTACGAAGTGGACCATGGTATCACGAAGATTACCTACGATCCCGAAGCAAAGGGCAAGAAGGTTCCGGTAACGGAGTGGTTGAAATTGATGGGAAAGACCCGGCATCTGACGAAACCCGAAAACAAGGATATCGTCGAGGCCTTCCAGAAAGAGGTGGACAGGAGATGGCTCAGAATCAAGGCGATGCATGAGAGTCCTTACCTGTAACAGACAAGAGGCAAACGTTGTTCCTGGCCGCTCCTCATCAAAATGTTGAATTTTGATTGAATATGGTATAAGAGTAATTACTTAAAGGAGAAAAGGTATGGCAGGTCCATCACTTATTATGTATGAGGAAGAGTTTAACCAGATCAATAAGGTTCTGGAAAAACTCACCAAGGAAGCCAATGCTAAGATAGTGTTCCTTGTTGATAAAAACGGACAGTTGATCGCTGCCTACGGAGAAACAAAGAACATCGACACAACGTCCCTTGCGTCGTTAACGGCGGGTAATATAGCGGCAACCGGCGGATTGGCGAAACTCATCGGTGAAAAGGAGTTTTCCATACTCTTTCATGAAGGAGAAAAAGACAACATACATATTTCCATCATCGGCCAGAGGGTCATACTTGTTGTTATCTTTGATCACCGGTCTTCCCTGGGACTGGTACGTCTGCGGGTTAAAAAGACCGGTGACGAGTTGAACGCAATTTTTGCCCGGCTCATCAAGAAGGTCGAGAAAGAGCCCCAGGCAGGGTCTCCATTCTCGGAAATTACGGATGAAGATATAGAAAATCTGTTCAAGGATTAGGGAGCCGGGAGAGCATGTCCTTCATTAATTATTCGTCAAGGGAGATTAACTGTAAAATAGTCTATTACGGTCCGGGGTTGGGGGGCAAGACCACCAACCTGCAGTTTATCTACGATAAGATGAGTCCCGATACCAAGGGAAAACTGATATCGCTTGCGACCGAAACAGAACGGACATTATTCTTTGATTTCCTCCCGCTTGCTCTCGGGGATATCCGCGGCTTTAAAACAAGGTTTCAGTTGTACACGGTCCCCGGACAGGTGTTCTACGATGCAAGCAGAAAGCTGATCCTCCGTGGTGTTGACGGCGTTGTGTTCGTGGCGGATTCCCAGATTGAACGAATGGATGCCAATATTGAGAGCATAGAAAACCTCAAGATCAACCTCAAGGAAAACGGCTATGATTTCGAGAAAATTCCCTTTGTGATTCAGTACAACAAGAGGGATCTTCCCAATGCAGCAGATCTCCAGGAAATGAGGAACACGCTCAATCCAAAAAGCTCACCGGACTTTGAAGGGGTTGCGACCAAGGGGATTGCAGTGTTCGAAACACTGAAAGCGATTGCCAAGATCGTCCTTGTCGAAATGAAGAAAAGCGCAGCAGTACGGTAACAGCGGGGACAGGCAATATCCGCGGTTGCAGCCGGACAATAAAAATGATTGCATTATCCTATTTGGTTTAGTAGAAAGCTGTTGACTTTTTGATGAAGGGAGCAGACATTATGGCCTGCAAAACGAAGAAAACAAAAACGAAAAGTACGAAAAAGAAATAAAGAATATTCCTCGGTAGCTCAATGGTAGAGCATTCGGCTGTTAACCGAAGGGTTGCAGGTTCGAGCCCTGCCCGAGGAGCCATTGTTACAAAAAGCTTGCCAATTGCGGCAGGCTTTTTTTGTGATCATTTTTAAAGACATTCCACTGCGTAGTCAGATCTTTCCGGTATGTTAAATATTACTTGACAATAAAACTAATAATTGGTTAATTAAATATAAGTAAATTACTTGTAAATAGATTAAGTTATATATATTAAGTAGTTGTTGGATATTTGGGCTTTTCTAAAAATATAAGATGGGGAGGAAAGGATGTTGGATAAAGAACAGATTCAGGAACTTTCAATGAAGTTTGAAGGTGCACAGCCTCAGGATGCGGTTTCATGGGCACTCAATACCTTCGGTAAGGATATGGCGTTCGCATGCAGTTTTGGTATGGAAGACATCTGTATCATAGATATGATACTGAAAGTATCGCCGGATGCACGGATATTTTATCTGGACACCTCGTTGTTTTTCAAAGAAACGTACGAATTGATTCGGAAGCTGGAGGACAGGTATATCGTAAAATTCGAGAGTGTGAAATCAGAGTGTCCGCTTGAACAGCAGGCACAGCAGTATGGCGATGCATTGTGGAAGATCAATCCGGACCTGTGCTGTTCCCTGAGGAAGGTTGTACCGCTCAAGAAACAGCTTTCAACACTGAAGGCCTGGATGACCGGGATCAGGAGGGAGCAGGCACCGACACGCGCCAATGCCAAGCCAGTGGAATGGGATGAGAAATTTAATCTCGTCAAGGTTAACCCCCTGGTCAGGTGGACAAGCCACGATGTACTTGGCTACCTGTTGAAGTATGATATACCGTATAATCCGCTTCATGATAAGGGATACCCGAGTATAGGATGCGAGCCGTGTACATTTCCCGTCAATCCCGGAGAGGATGCCCGGGCAGGAAGGTGGCGTGGGTTTGAAAAGAAAGAATGCGGCCTGCACAAATAGAATCCCGCAGGAATGGGCTGAAGTTATGGTAGATTTCGGTCATGAGCGGCATGACGTTCTGGCCGGCCAAAGGAGATAAAAATGGACAAGGCGACAATCGTGGTGTTCTCGGGCGATATGGACAAGGTTATGGCAGGGTTCAATATCGCCGTCGGTGCAGCATCTTCAGGTATGGAAGTTACCATGCTATTTACCTTCTGGGGATTGAATATCCTGAGAAAGGACAAGATGGGCAGCCAGTCAAAGGGAGTCCTGCAGAGGCTCTTTACGCTTCTCAACAAGGGCGGAACAGAGAAACTGCCGATGTCGCGGTTTAACATGTTCGGCATGGGTCCGTGGATGATGAAGAAGCTCATGAAACGTTACAGCATGCCGAGTGTAAAAGAACTCTATACGACAGCGAAACAGCTTGGTGTCAAGGTAGTCGCATGTACCATTACCATGGGTGTTATGGGGCTTGCCAAAGAGGATCTTGTCGGGGATATCGATGAATTTGCAGGGGTGATTACCTATATAAAAGATG
>JAJYLM010000150.1 GCA_021787655.1 bacterium | reverse complement strand
TCTAAATCCTTCGGTACAACAGAGGCGGTACGCGGAGTTGACCTGCAGATCAACAAGGGAGACCTGTTCGGCCTCATCGGGCCGGATGGTGCCGGGAAAACGACCCTCATGCGCCTCCTTACCGGCGTTATGCAGCCGGACGCAGGATCGATTACGATCTTCGGAAAAGACGCCGTCCGCCTGAAAGCGGAGACCGGCATGATGCTGGGCTATATGCCCCAGAGGTTCAGCCTGTACGAAGAACTCACAGTCGAGGAAAACCTCGGGTTCTTTGCAGCGCTGCGTTCCGTTGAAAAAGATCGCTTTACACAGCAGAAGGATTATCTGCTTAAATTTACCAACCTCGAGAAGTTTACGAAACGTCTCGCCGGAAAGCTTTCCGGGGGCATGAAACAGAAGCTGGGGCTTGCATGCACCCTCATCCACCAGCCGCAGCTGCTCGTCCTCGATGAGCCGACAACAGGGGTTGACCCTGTGTCACGCCGGGAGTTCTGGCAGATACTCGACTCATTTTTGCACCAGGGTATGACGATCCTGCTCTCGACACCGTACATGGACGAGGCAGACCGGTGTACGACCATCGGCCTCATGAACAACGGCACACTGCCGGTTGTGGATACCCCGCAGCACATCAAAACACTCGTCAAAGGCACCATGCTCGAGGTCGTTTTGAAAGAACCCTTGCGTGCAAAACAGGTACTCGCTTCAAGCGATGCGTACCGCCACGTGCATATTCTTGGAGACAGGATCCACATTACCGTCGACAAACCCGACCCCGGGTACGTGGAAGGCGTCAGGGACATCCTCGGCAGCAGCGGCATTACCGTGGAGCAAACAGGGTTTACGCAGCCGACGCTCGAAGATGTTTTTGTCTCGATCATTAAACAGGAGCAGGTATGACCGGAAACCCGGTTGAGGCGATCAACCTCAGGAGGTTATTCGGCGATTTTATTGCCGTTGACAACATCAACCTGAGTGTCAGGCAGGGGGAGGTGTTCGGTTTTCTCGGACCCAACGGTGCAGGCAAGACCACAACCGTCAAGATGCTCTGCGGCCTGCTGTTACCGAGCTCCGGCTCGGCAACGGTCGCGGGGTTCGATATTGCCACCCAGCCGGACGACGTCAAACGGTCCATCGGCTACATGTCCCAGAAGTTCTCGCTGTACAGTGACCTGACGGTCTCCGAGAACATCGATTTTTTCGGCAACATCTACGGCATCGCCAACAGCAGGTTAACGTCAAGAAAACGGGAGATCATCCGGCTGACCGGACTCGAGGGCAGGGAAAACACCATCACCTCCGCCCTGTCGGTCGGATGGAAGCAGCGGCTCGCACTGGGCTGCTCCGTGATCCACGAGCCGAAGATCCTGTTCCTCGATGAACCAACCGCAGGCGTGGATCCGGACTCTCGCAGGATGTTCTGGGACCTGATCTACAACCTTGCACAGAAAGGCATGACGATGTTCGTGACCACCCATTACATGGACGAGGCGGAAAACTGCACACGGCTCGGGTTCATCTACAACGGCAAGATGGTCGCGTCAGGAACCCCGCTCGAGATCAAACGCACCCGGATGAAGGGGACGATCATCGAGCTGGACACGGACGCACCCTCCGAAGCCCTCGGTATCCTCAGAGACATGCCCGTCACCAATGAGGTATCGTTCTTCGGCAGGCTCATTCATGCCGTCACCATGGCAGCTCCGGAAGCCGTTCCCAGGACGGTCGACAGCATCACCCTTTCCCTGAAGCAGCACGGGATACCGGTCAACCGGATCACTACGATCCCGCCTTCTCTCGAGGATATCTTCATCAGTCTGATACAACAGGAGGACAGCCGTGAACCGTCATAGCCTGCTGCGGCCGGTCATCAAAAAGGAATTTATCCAGATCCTCAGGGACCCCATCAGCCTTGCCGTGGTCATCATGATCCCGATTATCCAGCTTTTACTGTTCGGTTACGCCATCAGTTTCGACATCAAGCACATCCCCATGGGTGTTTTTGACCAGTCACACACCCAGGAGAGCAGGCAGCTGATTCGTGCGGTAACAGCGTCATCGTACTTCGTTATTAACAACAATACCGGCAGCAGGTCCAAGCTTGACGCGCTGCTCGAACAGGGGGACATCAAGATCGGGGTCATCATACCCCCCCACTTCGCCGATGATATCAACGCACGCACGACGGCACCGGTCCAGGTGCTTATCGATGGAACGGACTCCAATGTCGGGGGAGTCGCTCTCGGTTATTTCATTGCCGGAGCGCAGGGATATGCACTCGACATATCCCAGCGCGTCCTGAACGACCAGGGAGCTGCGGGTGTCTTGCGGAATTTCCCCCTCCTGTCGCAACGGCTCAGGATATGGTACAACCAGGCCCTGCGAACAGAAAATTTCATCGTCCCGGGCCTGATCGCGACCATCCTCATGATCCTCGGAGTCCTCATGACATCGCAGAGCGTCGCACGCGAGTATGAGCGGGGGACCATGGAACAGCTCATTGTCTCGCCGGTGAGGGTCTATGAACTCATCATCGGCAAGCTTGTTCCCTATATCATCATCGGTTTTGTCCAGGTCGCACTCGTTACCCTAATCGCAGTGATCGTCTTTCATGTGCCGCTGAAAGGAAGTCTGCTGCTGCTGACCTTTACCACGTTCCTGTTTCTGGTAAGTGCCATGGGTATCGGGTTCCTGTTTTCCGCCGTCACAAAATCGCAGCAGGTGGCAATGCAGATGTCCTTTGTCGGCACTATGCTGCCCTCACTCCTGCTCTCGGGGTTCATCTACCCCATCAGCAGCATGCCCCTGCCCCTGCAGATATTTTCGTACATCGTCCCGGCAAAATATTTTCTGGTCGTCCTGAGAGGTATTTTCCTGAAAAATTCCGGTGTGTCCGTACTCATGCCCCAGATTTTGATCATGATCCTGATCTCGGTCATCGTCCTGTCCCTCTGCATCATAAAAACCAGGAAGAGTCTGGACTGATATGACTTCGTGGCAGCTCTTTCTTCTCCGGGTAAAGGCAATTGCGCGCAAAGAGTTCATCCAGCTCCGCCGCGACCCACGGATGCTGTTTATCGCATTCATGGCTCCCATCATTCAGCTCACCTTGTTCGGGTATGCAGCAACGCTCGACGTGAAATCCGTACCGGTCGTTGTCTGTGATATGGATCAGAGTATGCAGAGCAGGGCTGTCCTCAACGCAGTCACGTCATCGGGCTATTTCGACATCGAATCCAGGGTTCCGTCCGTCCGTGATGTGCGGCGATCCATTGATGACGGCGATGCCATGGTCGGTATCGTCATTCCTGACGGACTCGAGCGGGACATCAATGCCGGGAAAAAGGCACATATCCAGACGATCATCGACGGCTCGAACGCGATTTATGCGACCATGGTGCGGTCATACCTGGAACGGATCATAACCAACAGGGCGCTCGATCTTTCAGCTGTCGAAATGTCGAGAAACGGATACAAACCGTATACGCCGCTCGATATCCAGCAGAGGGTCTGGTACAACCCGACCCTCAAGAGCAGGGACTTCATGGTGCCGGGGGTCTTTGCGCTCGTGCTCATGATCATCAGCACGGTGCTGACCTCCATGGCGATCGTCAAGGAAAAGGAACGGGGAACCATCGAGCAGCTCATCGTCACGCCGATAAAGCCTCTGGAGCTCATTGCCGGCAAGCTCCTGCCGTTTGCGATCATCAGCCTGATCGACATCACGCTCGTCACCATGGTTGCCGTCTTCTGGTTCCGCATACCGCTTCACGGGAGCTTCGCTCTTTTATTCCTGCTGTCCGCACTCTTCATGCTGACGACGCTGGGACTCGGCCTCCTCATTTCGACCGTCTCGCGGACACAGCAGCAGGCCATGATGATATCCCTGCTGCTCATCATGCCCATCATCCTGCTCTCCGGCGTCATGTCTCCTATCGAAAACATGCCCATCGGGGTACAATATTTTACGCTGCTCATCCCCCTGCGGTATTTTATCGTGATCGTACGATCCATTTTTATGAAGGGTTCCGGCATGTCGATCCTCTGGCCCGATGCACTGGCGCTTGCAGCGTTCGGCATCGTCCTGTTCCTGCTCAGTGTCAGCAGGTTCAACAAGCGGATCGGCTGACCCCGCTCCTGTTTTGCTTTCTAACCGTTCTTCTGCCGGCCGTTGTTCTGTTGATAGAACTGCACCATATCCCGAATCGTTTGTTCGAGGGGAATTTCCGCCGACCAGCCGAGTTTTCTTAAGCGCCGGTTATCACCGGTAAAGAGCAAGGGGTCGACGGTGCGTTTCAACGAATCAGTATGGATGATCTGGATCGTATGGCCGGTCAGATGTTCAAGATACTGGATAATTTCATCGATTGAATGTACCGTACCGGAGCACACATTGTACACATCCCCGGCTTGGGCTTTTTGCAGAATAATGCTATACGCCCGAACGACATCACGCACATCGGTAAAATCTCTTTTTGTATTGGTAACCCCAAGTTCTATCGACGGCTGCCTGAGGGCAAAAGCCTTGATCAATTTCGGCAGAATAAAAGACTCCGACTGGCGCGGCCCCGTGTGATTGAAAGAACGTGCAATAACGATAAATAATCCGGATGCAGCATAAACAGAAGAGATCATTTCCCCGGCTGCCTTGCTTGCTCCGTAATGATTGACGGGAACAAGTGGCTGTTCTTCTGTTATGGGTTGTTGTTGTTCAGGTACGACACCATACACATTGGAAGTACTTATATAGAGAATCTTCGGATTGATTCCTGCCTTCTGGACAGCTTCATAAAGATTGAGTGTGCCAAGGGCGTGGATCGTATAATAATCGCTGCTCTTGTCGTGGGCAACATTTGCGATGCCTGCAAGATGGTAGATCTCGTCAGGCTGAACATCTTTTATGATGCTGTACATTTTATCTTTATCAGTTATATCCGCCTGAAAGGT
>JAJYLM010000149.1 GCA_021787655.1 bacterium | reverse complement strand
GTTATAGAGGAATGCGATGACCTCCTGGAGGGACTGTTTTGTCGTATCGACGATCAGCGCGTCGCCGGCAGGTTTCAGCGGTGCTGTTTCCCTGTTCCTGTCCCTGAGGTCGCGAAGCTCGATCTCGTTGAGCATCTGCTCATACGTGATGTCCGGTGATGCGGGCCTGAGTTCCTCGTATCTGCGCATGGCGCGCACCTCGGGAGATGCGGTAATGAAGAATTTGAGGTCGGCCTGCGGAAAGACAACCGTCCCGATGTCCCGGCCTTCCACGACCGTGTTCCTCGTTATCATGCCGTGCAGGACATCGTTGACCCTGTTCCGCAGTCCGGGGAAGACCGATATCTTCGATGATGCCTGGGCGATGACGGTATCCTTGATTTCTCCGGACACATCGGTGCCATCCATGACCAGGAGCCAGTGCGTGTCGGATTTTCTCATTTCAAAGGACGTGTTCCGTGCGAGTTCCGTGACGCCGTTTTCGTCGTCGAGGGGGACGGCATTCCGGATCGATTTGAGCGCCAGTGCCCGGTACACGCTGCCGCTGTTGATAAAGCTGAAACCGAGTCCCTGGGCCAGGCCTGCAGCTGCGCTGCTCTTGCCGCTGCCCGAAGGACCGTCGATTGCAATAATCGTGTGTTTCTTCATGCCTGCCTCAGCGAGGTGAACTGCGGCAGGAACCCGGGAAACGAAATATTCACGGCGCTGAAATTGTCGATCGAGATTTCCTGTGCGGCCGAGACGGACGCTGCCGCAAACGCCATGGCAATCCTGTGATCACCGAAGCTCGAGACCGTACCTCCCCGGACAACGCCGCCTTCGATGCTCATGCCGTCCCTGAATTCACGGGCACGGATGCCAAGCCTGAGGAGGCCGTCAACGACTGTTTTGATGCGGTCAGATTCCTTGACGCGCAGTTCTTCGGCGTTTTTTATCGTCGTCGTTCCCCTGGCAAAAGCAGCAAGAACAGCAACCAGCGGCAGTTCGTCGATCGCCCTGACGATCAGGCTCCGGTCTTCGATAACGGTACCCCTGAGCTGTGCAGGTCTGACGCGGATATCGGCGACCGGCTCTCCGGCTTCAAACCGGGTATTGAGGAGTTCCACGGATCCGCCCATCTGCTTGAGGATATCGATAAACCCTGTCCGCCCGGGATTGATGCCGACGTTGGTGATGAGGATGTCTGCAGTGCGCGCGATGATGCCGGCACCGATAAAAAAGGCCGCCGAGGAAAAATCACCGGGCACCGCCATGGTCAGCGGCAGCGGCTTCTGCGAGCACGCGAGCACGACGGCACTGTCCGAAACTTTAACGTCGATGCCGCTTGCTGCAAGCATGCGCTCCGTGTGGTCCCGGGTCGGGACCGGTTCGCGGATGATCATCGTTCCCTTCGCCCCCAGGGATGCGAGCATGAGGCCTGTTTTGACCTGTGCCGACGCTGCGGGCATGGTGTAATCGATGCCCTTCAGACGCCTCCCGCGGACGGAGAAGGGGAGATAGTTTGCGTGATCCCTGCCATCGATAACCGAGCCCATGGCTGTGAGCGGGATTGCTATCCGTTTCATGGGTCTGGTCCTCAGCGAATCATCACCGGTGAGGACCGAGAAAAAATCCTGGGTACTGAGAAGTCCAAGGATGATCCGTGCCGTGGTGCCGGAGTTCCCGGCATCGAGGACACCGGACGGTTCCCTGAACCCGAAGATGCCTTTCCCCGTTACGACGGCATCCGTGCCCTTGATTTCGATATCCGTTCCCAGCAAGCGCAGGCAGTGTGCCGTGCTCATGGTGTCGTGGGCGATGAGGAGATTGCTGATGGTGCTGATGCCCGGGGCGATGGCTCCTATGAACAGTGCACGGTGGGAAATGGATTTGTCACCCGGGACCGTTATCGATCCTTCCAGTCTTTCCACAGGTGCGAATGTCTGCTGGTCACCGGTCGTCATCGGTCCGTCAAAAGCCTCCGTGCTTCTTTTGCATTCTCGAGAAAGACATGAATGCCTTTCATGTCCTTTTCCCTGATCATGGTGCGCAGCCGGTCCAGCGTTTTTGAAAACTGATCGATTGCCGCAAGGATTTCTTTTGTGTTCGACATGAAGATATCGCGCCACATCACGGGATCGCTCCCTGCAATACGGGTGTAGTCTTTCAGCCCGCCTCCTGCGTACTTCAACAGCGTACTCCCCGCGTGCTGCTGATCCATAATGCTGCCCATGAGGGCATACGCAATTACATGGGGAAGGTGGGAGACCATCGCCATGATCCGGTCGTGCTCGAAAGGATTCATGACCACGATATCGCTGCCGATGCCTTCCCAGAATTTCTGTATGGCGTCGACCGCAAACTGCTCCGTCTTTTCGATGGGGGTGATAATACATTTTTTTCCGCTGTACAGGCTGTCGACCGCATTGATGGCGCCGGATTTTTCCGTGCCGGTGATGGGATGGCTGCCGACATAGTTGCTGTGGCCGTAAAACAAACCGGTCATCTTATGGACGAGTTCACCCTTGGTGCTGCCGATGTCCGTAATCACGGCATCCTTCCTGACCGCATAGACGATCCGTTTTGCGACTTCGAACGTCGAAAGAACGGGGATCGCAAAGATGATAAGAACCGCATCAGCGATGCCGTCCTTCAGGCAGTCCGTGTAGCTGTCGATTGCCCCAAGACGCTTGGCAGCCTTCAGGTTTTCAAAATTTCGATCGATACCGACGATCGTCTTGCACAGGCCGTTTTTCCGGACGGCAAGGGCGAGCGACGTCCCCATCATCCCGGTGCCGATGACGGCAATCTGTTCGTAAAAGGGCTTGTTCATAGTCTCGCCTTCAGAAGCGCACCGAGTTCCCTGATGAATTTCCTGTTCTCTGACGGCGTACCGACGTTGATCCTGATGTAGTCTCCGAGCCCGTAGCTCGTCATGTCCCGGACGATGACGCCCTTCCGCAGCAGGGCATCAAAAGCCTGCCTGCCGGACAGGAACGGGGCAACCCTGAGGATGAAAAAGTTTGCCTGAGTCCGGATGAACGGAATGTTCATGTGCTCCAGCGCACGGTACAGGTAACGCAGCCCCTCCCGGTTGTTCGCGAGTGTCTTGTTGACGAACACCCTGTCTCCCAGTGCAGCGATAGCCGCTGTCTGGGCGAGCGTGTTGACGTTGAAGGGCTGGCGGACCCGATCGATGTAGCCGGCGAGCTCACCGGTCGTGACACCGTATCCAATCCTCAGGCCTGCGAGGCCGTAGAGCTTCGAAAAGGTCCGCAGGACGATGAGGTTCCGGTCCTTGCCGCGGAGCTCATCGATGCCGTCCGGATAATCTGCCGACTGGACGAACTCCCGGTATGCCGCATCGTCGATGACGATGACGTGGGGCGGTATGTTTCCGAGGAGCCATGCATACTCCTTCTTGCCGATGATCGTCCCTGTCGGATTGTTGGGATTGGAAATGAAGATGAGCCGTGTCCGTTTGGTGACGGCCCTGAGCACCCCCTTGATATCGTAGCTGTAGTCGTCCCTGAGCCTGACAATCACAGATTTTCCCCCGGCTGCCTTGACCGTTATGGAGTAGATGAGAAAACTCGGGTCAGATATGACCGCCTCATCGCCCGGCTGGATGAACGTCCGTATGATGAGTTCGATCAATTCGTTCGAGCCGTTCCCGATGATGAGAGACTCGGGCGGCACCCTGTGGAGTGCCGACAGAGCGTTCTTCAGATAAAATGCACTGCCGTCAGGGTAGCGGTTCAGTGTCCTGAGCGCCTTGTGGATCGCCTTGATGGCGCGGGGCGACGTGCCCAGCGGATTTTCATTCGAGGCTATCTTGACGGAGTTTTTTATGCCGAGTTCCCGCTCCACTTCTTCGATCGGTTTGCCCGGAGGGTAGGGCGTGATGTCTTTGATGTAGGGCGGAACAAATTTGTAGGTCATGGGTTCTCCTGTCTTGTTTTTGGATACGAACCGAGAAATTTGAAAAATACCGTGTGCGGTTTGAGCGCTGTGATGGCCTTCTTAATCTTCTGGTCTTCGATGTGACCGTCGATATCAACGAAGAAAAGGTATTCCCACGCCTTTTTTTTCAGGGGCCGTGACTCGATCTTGGTGAGGTTCACATGGTAGTCGGAAAAAGGTTTCAGCGCCGAGTACAGTGCACCGGACCGGTGCTTGACGGCGAATATGATGGATGTCTTGTCGTTGTCCGTCCTGTCGGGCATGAGTTTTCCGATGACGACGAACCTCGTCACGTTGTTCGGATTCTCCTCGAGCCTGCCGGCGAGCGTTTCGAGCTTGTAGAGCTGTGCCGCAAGCTTGCTGACGATGGCAGCGGACGTTCCGGAGTGCTGTACGATCTGCGCCGCCTGGCTCGTGCTGTCCGTGTCGACGGTCATGGCGTTCGGGAGCTTTTCCCGGATCCACCGTCTGCACTGAGCATTCGCCTGGGGGTGCGAGTAGACCTTCCGTATATCCTGGAAACGGATGGCCTTCTTTGCGCCGAGTACGTACGTTATGGGAACAAAAATCTCGCGTGCGATAAACAGGTTTGAGTCTATGAAACGGTCCAGTGTCTGGGGCACCGTCCCTTCCATGGAATTTTCTATGGGCACGACGCCGAAATCGCAGGTACTGTATTCGACTTCATTGAAGATCTCCGGGATATTCTTTGCCGGTACAAGCGGGGATGCATTTCCGAACTCGAGGAGGGCCGCCTGGTGGGCCCAGGTCCCTTCAGGACCGAGGTACGCGATTCTCGGCGGTGTCACGGATGCCCGCGCGGCAGAAAAGATCTCCTTGAAAATGTTCCGGATAAAATCGTTCTTCAGCGGTCCTTTGTTCAGCCGGACAAGCCTGTTGAGGATAAAGGCCTCGCGCGAAGGATAGTACACAGGTGCGTCGGTCTTCTTCTTTTCCCTGTTGATATCGATCGCTATTCCTATCCTGCTGTTCAGCAGTTCAAGCAGTCTTCGATCG
>JAJYLM010000148.1 GCA_021787655.1 bacterium | reverse complement strand
TCTGTAAGTACGGAAAGTTTTGCTGAATAATAGTTTTCTTGCCGATTACATCCCCTACGGTTGCGTTGGGATTTGTCTGGGAGATGTAGTTTGCTACCTGATCCGCATAAGCCTGAATGGTCTGTGAAATATACTGGCTGTTGACATTGGTCACATAGCCTTGCTGGGTGTTGATTGTTGCTGTGGAAGTTATCTGATTTATAAAACTTTGGGTATCAAAGGGCACTGCCTGTGTGATGTTCATGCCCTGTGTGTAGGTATACTGTTTATAGCTCGCATCAAGTGGTATCCACTCATTGCCGGGGCCGTTACGCGCCCCTCTTGATGGGAAGTAATTTACGTATGCTTCGACCCATACATGTTCAATCTTGGCTGCAACGATTTTACCTCCTGCCACTTCACCTGTTATCGGTACACCGCCTTGAGCCATAAACTCTAATGCTGACTTCGGGTCCGTGAAGCCGCCCACCCAGTTCATGATCTGATTTATTGGTAACTGAATCGTGCCGTAGACATACCTTGCCGGGATATTGGATGCACGAAGCAATGCAATAAGCAGGCTTGCTGTATCCATATCATTACACTGCATGGTTTGGAGGCACATGTCGGCACCCTGAATGCTTCCGTAGGTCGGCACGTACTCTATGTTGTTGTAGACCCAGTTGTAGATCTGTACTGGGTTGTGGTTGAGCTCTGCCGCTTTTGCGAGGATTGCAGGGGTGAACTGGACTTCTACAGTGGATGTAAGATCTGCCGCTGTGGGGGGCGGGATGGTCTGGACAAGTGCTGATGATAAAAGACGATCGGTTGTCAGACTGGCGAGCTGGATGGGATCCTGGACTCCTGACTCTTCATCTGCCGTAGGTTCAATATCGTTCTCCTCACTCCCCACTGTCTGATGCTGTCTACCATAATGCATCCGTGGTTCCCGCCATACAGGTTTTGCCATCCTGTGTGGCAGTTTGTTCGGGTTGAGTTTGATATGCCGTGAGGGCGGTTTTATCTTATCGAGAAATGCCTTGAGCCTTCGTGTCCGTAATGTAAACTCTGAATTCGTCTTTGCAGTATTTATTGAATCAAGCTCTGATTTGAGCTGCGCAAAGTTAGCTTCATATTTCTTTTCAAATGCCTTTTGGCGCTGCTGAATGACAGCCGGCAGGCCATTAATTCGCTGCTCGGTTTGTTTGAATTGAGCTCTGATGTTTATATCTGCCTGCTCAAGCTCTGATTTCTCTTTCTGAAATGCCACCTTTTCGGATTCAATACCAGCTGTCTGGATTTTGCTCTCTGCTTCTTCGGACCTCTGACGGATACGTTTGACGATGTTCTCTAATCCCCTTACATCCCCCTTATCAGGGGGAGATTGAGAGAGCCTGTTGTTGATGTTTCCCTCACTGCTCGCTACTCGATGCTGACTACTATCAGTGGTTGCAGCATACACAGCCTGATAAAGGCCCATGTTCGTCCACACAAACACGAAGACTAAGAAGACAGCGGTTGACTTTAACAAAGAAGGTTTAAAAACGTCTTTATAAAACCCAACATGGGAGACGCGCATTATGAACCCTCCTGATAAATACTACTGCTATAAAAACACCAATATTATGTCAAGATAATTCGTATTTCACTGTAAAGGAAAACGAAGGGTGCACGCAGGTGTGTACGTCCTCGATACCAGGTTGCCGGCTGCCCTCCCCTGTCCAAAAAAACGTCCCTTTTTTTACCACCATTTTTAAATCAGCTTTTCAGAGTGAACGCCCTACCCTCTTTTTAATACCCCTTTTTTGGACACCAAAAAGAGCTTATCAAGCATGCGGTCATCCGCGATAATAAACGAATGTATCTTGTCCAGGGGTTGTTGTACAGAACGTACGAATAAGACAGAAGAAACCGATCGTTTGTTCCTCAGGGCTGTTTCTTTGAGTGTCCTGAAAACAGCAGGTCGATGGCGAGCAGAATTGCGCCGACGGTGATCGCACTGTCAGCAACATTGAACGCAGGCCAGTGTGCACTTCTTATATACGCATCGATAAAGTCAACGACATACCCAAGCCGTATACGGTCAATAAGGTTTCCGACCGCTCCGCCCATAATCAGGGAAAGGGCTGCCATGGAAAGTCGCGTCATGTCCTTCGAGAACAGATACGCGGCAAACAGAATGACAAACACAGCGACCGAAAGTATAGTCAGTACGGTAGTCCTGAACAAACACTGGCCGCTGTTGAACATGCCGAATGCAATCCCCCTGTTATAAACCCTGACCATATCGACAAGCCCGGGGATGATGACGACCCTGCTGGTAAGGTAATGAACGACCAGATATTTTGTTGCCTGATCCAGGGCGACAATGATCCCTGCTGTCAGGACGAGAATGGTCAGCCGCTGACGTAATGTGATCATCATCGTATCGCCTCAACACACCGTCCGCACAGCGTCGGGTATGCGGCATCCGCGCCGACCGAGTCGGAATAATTCCAGCACCGCTCGCATTTTTGTCCGTGCGCTCTGTGTACCTCTACGCTCAATGCATCCGCGCTGTCCTGCAGTTCCACCTGCGAAACGATGAACAGCTCGTTCAGGCTCTGCCGGTATCGTTCCAGCAGTGCGCGATCATCTTTTCCGGCCCCGAGGACAATCATTGCCTCAAGCGACGATCCGATGGTCTTGTTCGCCCGCTGAATTTCGAGGGCCTTGTTCACCTCATCCCGGATGAGCCTCAGCCGCTCATAATCCCGGTCGATATCCTGTTCCGGTTCAGGGAATTTCCTGGTGCGGGTAAGGTCGGTGAGAAACACGCTCTCAGTTTCTCTGCCGGGCACATACTTCCATGCCTCTTCTGCGGTAAACGAGAGTACCGGTGCCAGGATGGTAATGAGAGACGTCAGGATGTCATACAACACCGTCTGTGCAGAACGCCTCGCCGGCGAGCCTGCCCGGGAGATGTACAGCCTGTCCTTCAGAATGTCCAGATAAAAGGAACTCAGATCAACGACACAAAAATCCAGAACCGCATGATAGACGATATGGAAATCATACTCCTGATACGCCCGATCGATACGCCTGACAAGCTCAGCAGTCTTGTCCACCATGTAGCGATCGACCCGCTGCATATCCCGGTATGCTGTCCGGTCATGCGCAGGATCAAAGTCGTACAGGTTGCCGAGGATAAACTTGATGGTATTCCGGATCTTCCGGTATGCCTCCTTCAGGCGTTCCAAAATGTCTTTCGACACGCTGACATCGCCGCGGAAATCCTCAGCAGAGACCCACAGCCGCAGGACATCGGCCCCGTACTTGTCGATGACCTCCTGGGGTGCAACGACATTGCCGAGCTGCTTGCTCATCTTGCGGCCTTTCTCATCGACGACAAACCCGTGCGTCAGCACAGCCCGGTAGGGTATGCCGTGGCCAGCAGTCATGGATGCGAGCAGCGTCGACTGAAACCATCCCCGGTGCTGGTCGCTCCCTTCGAGATACAGGTCAGCAGGCCAGACCAGATTTTCGCGCTGCCGGAGCACTGCGGAATGGCTGACCCCCGAGTCGAACCACACATCGAGAATGTTCTCCTCTTTTTCAAAATGTCTGCCGCTGCATTTCGGACACGCATAGTCCTTAGGTATGAAATCAGCAGCCTCTTTTTCGAACCACGCATCAGCCCCGTGCTCCCGGAATACCGCAGACACGCGCAGGGCGATATCCGGGTCTGCAATACTCTGGCCGCACTGGGTGCAGTAAAATACCGGGATGGGAACACCCCACACGCGCTGCCGTGAAATGCACCAGTCCGGCCTCGTCTCGAGCATGCCCTGGATCCTGTCCTTGCCCCACGAGGGAATCCACGCAACACGGTCGATGGCCTTCAGCGCCTCGTTTCTCAGGTCATGCTTTTCAACGGAGATAAACCACTGTTCCGTGGCCCGTGTTATGACGGGCTTTTTGCACCGCCAGCAGTGCGGGTATGCATGCGGATAGTCCTGCTGTTTCAACAGCGCACCGTTTTCCCTGAGCTTTTCGATAATCTCTTTATTCGCATCGAAGACAAACGTACCTGCAAAAAACTCAACTTCATTGGTGAATTTGCCGTACCTGTCAACCGGAGAATAAACCTCGAGACCGTACCGCTCACCGGTTTGATAGTCATCTGCCCCGTGTCCCGGTGCGGTATGAACACAGCCCGTACCGATATCCGTTGTCACATAATCCCCGAGCGTCACGACAGAATCACGGGCATAAAAAGGATGCGCTGCCTTGCTGCCTTCCAGCGTGCGTCCGGCAAACGACGCGATGATCGATCCCTGCTTCCAGCCGTCGAGCGTTTCCCTGAGGCTGTCGAGGAGCGGCCGCGCAACGATGTACACAGGTCCGTCCACCATGAACGCGACATACTCGAGCTCCGGATGGACCGTGATGGCGAGGTTTGCAGGCAGTGTCCAGGGTGTCGTCGTCCATATGAGAAAATAGACCTCCCTGTTCCTGAGTGCTGCCGGCAGTTCCGGCGTGCCATCCTTCATCCTGAAGCGCACGTACACAGAGGGAGAGACGTGGTTTTCGTATTCAACCTCTGCCTCTGCAAGCGCGGTCGCATCGTGAGCGCACCAGTAGACCGGCTTTTTCCCCTTGTACACGTAACCGTTGCGCATAATCCTGGACAGTTCTTCGACGATCGTTCCCTCGTAGGCGTAGTTCATGGTCAGGTAAGGTTCCTGCCACCGTCCGAGAACGCCGAGCCGTATAAACTCCTGCCTCTGGATATCGACGAACTGCTGTGCAAACTTCCTGCACTCCCTGCGGATATCCAGCTTGGACAATGTGTGTTTTTTTTGCCCGAGTGCTTTATCGACATTGTGCTCTATCGGCAGGCCGTGGCAGTCCCATCCGGGTACGTACTCGGCCTTGAAGCCCTGCATTGCCTTTGCCTTGATGATGACATCCTTGAGGATCTTGTTCAGGGCATGTCCGATATG
>JAJYLM010000147.1 GCA_021787655.1 bacterium | reverse complement strand
ACCAAGCAGCACCGTTGACAAACTGATTTCGGCAGAAGACCTCACCCTGTCCCTCTCCTCAGAGGAGAGGGTAGAGCAGAAAATATAAACCATAACCCCCTTCCGTCCCCCTTATCAGGGAGAGACTAATAAAAACCCTCGGGTTCGAGCATCCTGATATTGATGTTTTCTTAAGGTCTATGCTATTATAATGATTATGGAAGAACGATTGACCGGAGAGCAAAAGAGGATTCTCAGGAAGTGTCTCTGGGACATGCCCATATCACCGGAAGAATTTTATGATATTATCAAAGGCCGCAGTACGCCTGCATGGCCGTCGAGAGCTGTGTGTGTTGCACGGCTGTTGGAATATGTCAATTGGTTGAGGATCAAAAAGGTTTTTGATCCTGAAGAACTATGCACTCTATGGAACGATGACGTACGGCGGCACGTCAGGTCAAAGGCTACCAGAGAGGGGATGGATTTTGCGTGCAGAATACTACACGAACATACTGTATCCTCTGCAGGATAAAATAATTCCCGTGTTCAAAGATTCGCCGTTCTACCTGACCGGCGGTACGGCACTTTCACGGGGTTATTATAACCACCGGTATTCAGACGACCTTGATTACTTTGTGAACGACCGTTCCGATTTCCGTCGGATTACGGAACGACAGATTGATAAAATAGGCACACTCTTTAAAGACCTTGAGATCGATAAACGGGAAACAGATTTCTGCAGATTATTCGTCGCAGAAAATCAGCTCAAAATAGAGATCGTCAACGACGTACCATCACATATCGGCAACCTGCTCAACCATGCCGTCCTGGGTAAGATAGACTCCAGGGAAAATATTCTTGCCAATAAAATAACCGCATTCGTTGATCGTATGGTCCCCAAGGACGTCGTTGATATATATTCTTTACTCAGGGATGGTCTGGATATTAATCAGGCATTGCTCGACGCAAACAGCAAGGCCGCAGGTATTGCCCCTTTACTGGTGGCAAAGTTCTTGACGGAGTTTGATTATGGACTTCTCGGGAAAGAGATAAAATGGGTAAACCCTGTTTCTGCCGATGCTGTCAAAGATTACCTGCATAAGGTTGCTCTCACTCTTGTGAAGGGTACATAATTGGAAAAAAAGGCGCTCGTGTTGTCCGCAGTCACGGTCGGATATAACGTCCTCGAAGGGGTTGTTTCGATCCTTGCAGGAATGGCGGCCGGGAGCATTGCACTCGTCGGTTTCGGACTCGACAGCTTCATTGAATCACTGTCCGGTGGCATCATGATCTGGAGGTTCAGCAGACACGAAACGCTGACAAAGGACGAAAAAGAACGCATTGAACGGAAAGCAGCCCGGCTGGTTGGTTCGACCTTCTTCGTGCTCGCGGCATACGTGCTTTTTGAATCTGTCCATAAACTGTACATGCACGAGGCAGTGCACCCCAGCATCGTCGGCATCATCATTGCTGTCTTCTCCCTGATTTTTATGCCGGTACTATTTTATCTGAAACACAAAACAGGCATTGCCCTGAACAGCAGGAGCCTGATTGCCGATTCAAAACAGACGCTTGCCTGCATGTTCATGTCCGCTGCCCTGCTGATCGGGCTGGGATTGAATTACCTGTTCGGCTTCTGGCAGGCAGACCCGATCGCCGGGTTGGTGATTGTCCTCTTTCTTCTGAGAGAGGGGTACGAAGCGCTGGAGGGAGAAGAACCTTGATCACCGCAGAGGCTTCTTCATCCTGACAGGACGAAGAGCTGCTTTCTACTCGTTCGGGTGAAAAGGATGGTAGACCGTACCCTTGATCGCTTCCCAGAGTATGGTGTTCAAGGCATCATCCTGCGAACCAATGTCAGGCCGGCTATGCCGGTGGGGTCCCGCCCGTCGGTTGTTCTCAGAAAATGGTAGTATTTGGAAACGAGCCTGTTGCCATGGCCGAGGACCTTTTCCAGTGCGTAATAAAGCCCGCTGTGCAGATACTAGTTTTCGCCATAGATGCGGAACGTCATGTGGTCCTGCGCGAGTGTTTTCCAGATATACCCGTTCGGCGGATAGGTTATCGGCACGATGCCGCCGTCATAGTGCGGGTACCGGCTGGAATAAAACAGCGGTGTGATCTTTTCCACGTAGTCCGTTGAATAAGCGCTGTCTGTCCACGCATGGCCCTGCACCGACCGAGTGCCAGGAACGAGAGTTGTTGACGATCCGGGCAAGGCCAGACTATACGTAAAAAAACACATGGTGATATATAGTTGCAGGGAGACTTTTCAGCACGCATGATGAAAAAAGCGTACACATGGTATGAGCAGTTGGCCAAACCTTCCTGGGCACCGCCCTCGAGGGTTTTCGGTCCGGTATGGTCTTTTTTATATGTGCTCATTGCACTTACCTTTGGGACAGTGTTCTATCGTGCGGTGACCGGCTCATTGCCGTGGTTCGTCGCGCTCCCGTTCGTTTTGAATCTGATCTTCAATAGTGCGTTTACCCCGCTTCAGTTCGGGTTGAAAAATAATTTTTTAGCAGCTCTTGATGTCGTGCTCGTCCTCGCCACCCTTATGTGGGCTCTTCTGGTCATCGGTCCCCATCTATCCTGGATTGTCTATGCCCTTATCCCATATCTTCTGTGGGTTGCCTTTGCCACCGTTCTCCAGCTCACCATTACGTATATGAACCTACAGTAGATACCGGAGACCGGCATCATATCTCGTTCAAATGCCTGTTTCAGATTGAACTTCGGAACCAGAGCAAACTGGATCCTGTTACGCTGAATACCATTACCTCCTATACCGTCAATGTTTCTGCCTCTGATCCCATGAACGGACTGTATTCTTTTGTGGATTACCAGGATTGCTGGTGGAATGTGTACAATCAAACCTTCTTAAGATTGTGCTTTCAAGGAAACAACATTGTTCCCGATATGTCCATCGACCTTTTTCCCTTGATAGCAAAGAAAACATCACCTGCCGCTGTGAAGCAAAGGCTGTCTCTGCCTCGTTCATTTGCATTTTTCGATCTGCATTACCCTTTGGTTCCGGACGATTCTTTCTGAAAATTCTTGATACTGCGCTTTATCATGCACACTATATAACCTATACCAGTATCCATTCATAGCAGACGCGGTTTTTTAACGTGGTCCGCGAAGCGGGACACAGTGAAGAACAAGGAGGTACGGTTATGAAGAAGAGAACGGGTACAAGAGCCGGTCTATTCATAGTACTGGCGATTGCGGGGTTTGCACTGGCAACTCCGGCACGTGCAGGGGCAACACGGTTTTCGGCACACCTCTCCGGCAAAGAGATGCTGCCCAAGCCGGTCGACACCAAGGCAACAGGTCATGCGGTGTTTTGGCTGAGCAAGGACGGCAAGGAGCTTTTCTACCGGTTGCGGGTACGCACTATCGATAATGTGACCATGGCGCATGTTCACATGGGGTCTGTGGACAAGATCGGCCTTCCGGTCGTCCAGCTCTATCCTACGGACGGCATGATGCAAATGGAAAAGCGCGGCAGGTTCAGCGGGATACTCTCCCGGGGCAAGATAACGGAGAAATCCCTCATCGGACCACTGATCGGTAAACCGGTGAAAGCGCTTATCGACGATATCAAAGCGGGCAAGATGTACGTCATCGTGCACACGGCACAACATCCAGACGGGGAACTCAGGGGACTCATCAAGTAGATGCCGTCAGCGTATCGGTGAATGTTGTCAAGGACAGTTCCTTTCCATGGCGTTTTCGATACGGCGGTACCAACTGCCGTATCGGAAACGCACAATGGCGGATGTTGATTTTTAGACAAGGTGCCGTCGCGGAGGGATTCTTTAATAATGCAAAATACTTGACATGATCGTTTGTTTTTGAGAAAATTAATCACAATGCGGAGAAGTATCCTTATTATTGATGATTCTGCATCAACCAGGAAGCAGATCAAAACAGTGCTTTCCGACGCCGGTCTCTTCGATATGTACTACGAGGCCAGCAATGGCATGGCTGGTTTCGAGGAGATGGTGTCCAGCAAACCGGATATCGTCATCTGCGATCTCATGATGCCAGAGTCCGGCGGTTTCAAGTTTCTGAAGATGAAAAAATCGCACCAGGACCTCGATGCAATACCCGTCCTCGTGGTCGCCGATAAGAAGGGCCTGAACAACAAGTTCCACATCCTCGAAGAGGGCGCGCAGGATTATGTGCGCAAGCCGTTCACGCCGATCGAACTCGTGGCGAGCGTGAAGTCCAACCTGAAAATAAAGATCCTGCAGGACCAGCTCGTCGCTGCGCAGAAAAAGCTCCAGGTGCTCGAGACCCTGTCCAACATCGATCCGCTCACGGGTCTGTACAACAGGAGGTTTTTTCTCGGCGCTCTGGAACGGGAATTCGAGCGGCTGAAACGGTACAACAGGACGTTGTCCCTGCTCATGATCGATATGGACCACTTCAAATCCATCAATGACCGGTGCGGGCATCCGGTGGGTGACCGGGTCCTGAGCACGGTCGCAGGGATCCTCAACAGCGGCCTGCGGAAGATGGACGTGTGTGCACGGTACGGCGGCGACGAGTTCATCACCATGCTGCCGGAGACAGACAAGGCCGGGGCCATGTCCGTTGCACAGCGCTACCTGAACAAGGTCCGGGCATATTCTTTTTCCGATGTCTGCGGCAAGGTCCGCAGCGTTTCCTGCTCCATCGGCGTTGCGTACCTGCCGGAATCCTCCATCGACGACATCAGTGACTTGCTGAAATCTGCAGACGAGGCACTCTACATCTCCAAGAACACCGGGAAAAACAAGATATCCGTTTTCGACAGCAAGTCCTTCAATATCTGAGCTATCAAAACCGGGACAGCGCTAAAACAGCGCCGGGTCCCTGTACTCGCCGAACACCGCCCGCATGACATCCATGATCTCACCGATGGACGCGTATGCCCTGACTGCATCCAGCACCGGCGGCATGAGGTTGTCGCTGCCCTGCGCCGCGGCCCTGAGC
>JAJYLM010000146.1 GCA_021787655.1 bacterium | reverse complement strand
TACGGTACGACCCGGACCGTCGACGTCCATGTATCGAGGCTGCGGAAGAAGCTGACCTCCCTGAACACCCATATCCAGAATATCAAAGATATCGGATACAAATTCAGCGATGAATAAACCGGCGTTCCTCATCTTTTCCGTCCTTTCCCTGACCACCGGCATTGCAGCACTGCTGTTCGAGCGGGCGGGAATAGAACTGTCGGTCTTTGTTATTGTTCTGATGGCACTGTTCACCGGTCTCGTGGCAGCGGTCGTCTATGCAAAACGGGTGAAGAGGCTCATCAAGCAGATCATTGCCTCGGCAAAGAAAGACCTCCAGGTCTACAACCTGCCCTATTCTTCGACCCCGGGAATGGACGACATCGAGTCCGTCGTACAACTCATCATCACCAAGGCGAAGGAATCGGAAGAACAGCTCTTTCGCAACATCAACGACATCAAGCAGATCATGGACAGCGTCGACATCGGTGTCCTCGTTGTCAACCGGCACGGGAGTATCGTTTACGCAAACGAGTTCATGAAACGTTTTTCCTCCCTTGGCAAGGACCTGTCGGGCATCTACTTCCTCGACATTATCAGGAGCTATGAAGCCGAGGCAATGTTCAATTCGGTCGTTGCCGGAACAACGCCGGACCAGAAAGACATTTCCCTGTTCACACCCGGCGAAAAGAAGTTCAGTCTCCGGATGAAACAGATCGCCTACTGCACGCCTGAGATCTGTTACCTCATGACTCTGAGGGACATCACCAGGCTGACGCAGGCCGAGGCAGTACGCCAGGACTTCATCACCAACGCGTCCCATGAATTGAAAACACCGCTCACCTCCGTCATAGGTTACCTCGAGGCACTGCAGGAAAACTACAACAAGGAGTTCGCCGACAGGGCGCACAAGAATGCAAAACGGATGCAGCGGATTGTGGATGACATGCTCGTCCTGTCACGGGCAGACCGGGGAGCTGCGGAGTTCACCCTCAGGGACGTCAGCATCACGGATGTCATTGCGGAGATTCAGCCGCTCATCAGCAATGAGATCGAACGGATGCACCAGACTTTCACGGTCACGATTCCGGAAAGCGCTGATACCGTTTACGCGGACAGGGAGGCGCTGTTCCACATCCTGCTCAACCTCATAGACAACGCCGTCAAATACACCGGTGAAAAAGGTACGATCACAGTCGCAGCGAACGTCAAGGACACCGGGATAGAAATAACCGTGCAGGACACAGGGGCAGGCATTCCGTCAAACGAGCTTGACCGGATCTTCGAGCGGTTTTATACCGTTGACAAGGCACGTTCGCGCGCACTCGGGGGCACGGGCCTCGGACTGTCCATTGTCAGGCATTTCGTGCTTGCGCACAACGGCAGGGTGTGGGTCGAGAGCACCCTGAACAAGGGCAGCACCTTTCATTTCACCATCCCGAAGAAAAAATAAAACACAATCATCGTTCTTGTTTTGCAGGGGCATAGTGCACTATGCCCCGACATGATAAATCCGAAAAATGCTTTTGAAAAATAAGGAGCCATTCCACAGGTGATGCGCAAACTCCGCCAGGGGCGGACGGCGGACCTGCAAAACTGGATTCCCGCTTCCGCGGGAATGACAGAAAACTAACGGAATGTGATTATATATGCTCAGGGCTGGCCGTCAGCGAACTGGGGTCCTGCGTACGGAAAAAACTGGGGTCCTGCCGCAACGCCTATCCACTCGGTGACCGTATTGTCGTTGGTATTTGCAACCCAGACGTCGCCGTATACATCAATGGCTATTCCCCCGGGGTTATTTCCCACGGCAAACGATGCGAGCAATCTTCCCGTCGGACTGAACACCAGAAGCGATGCATTTGCTGCATCCGTGACCCAGATATCATTGGACTGGTCTATCGCTATCCCCTGGAACCGTGCATTGGCGTCCGAATACACCACCACCGGGTTATTCGGAGGAGTCATCTCGTACAACGAACCGAGGTCAACGGCCCATGCATTTTCGTTCTGATCGATCGCAATATTACCAGGGCCGCCGGAGGGAAATGGGTAGGCACCGGTTGCTGCCCCGGTAGATGCCTTAACGATATACACTGAGCCGCAACCAGAAAGCCATACATAGCCCAGTCCGTCTATCGCAACGGACTCCACACAGCTTGAACTCACCGGGGACGTTCCGTACGAAGACGGGTAAGGAGTTGATCCGACGTACTCGGTTAACGAGCTATAGGGGGTCGAGCCGGATCCGGTGTCCCCGACCCAGATATTGCCTGTCGGATCGATCGCAACACCATAGGGAGAAATTCCGGTCGGGTACTGGGTGATAACGCCGGTCGATGGAACGAGACGTGCGACAAATCCGCCCGCATAGTTGACTGCCCATATATTGCCCGAGGCTGCAATTGCAATGCCTGCATAGCTGGTCAGTCCGCTGCCGCCGGACGGCAGGGTGTAGGTTGTCAATATCGTGCCATGTGAATTTATCTCGGCAAGGCTTCCTGCCTGACCCAAAGCCCATACATTGCCTGCGGCGTCGATCGCAAGGGCGTCAGGGGCAGTTACTCCGGCAGGTGAGGTGTATGCAACCGGACCGCTGTGGCCAGACGAAGACGGAGCACACGAGACGAGCACCAGTGCAAAGGACAAAATACCAAATGCAAGGATATATGATCTTTTCATGCGAGTTCCTCCTCATCTGTATTGTGAACAAAAACCGTTGCTCTGTCAAGCTGTTCTCCCTGCAGCCCTGCAAGCAGCCATACCCGTCAGGCAGGTATTCTCAACCGCCGGTACCGGTGCATAACTTCCCGCACCACGATCGCAGGTTTATCACGTTGTCGGGCAGAAAAATATTGTATTCCAGCTGCATTTCTGATTAAAAGAAATACGGAGGAATAAGATGGACATGGATTTTAGTGATTTTCCGAGAATCACGCGCCTGCCCTACTACGTGTTCAACATCGTGAACGAGCTGAAGATGAAGGCACGCAGGGAAGGCGAGGATATTATCGACCTCGGTATGGGCAATCCTGACCAGCCGACACCGCACCATATCGTGGACAAACTGGTCGAAGCGGCGCAGAACGGGAAGAACCACCGCTATTCAGTTTCGCGGGGTATCACCAAGCTCAGGGTCGCAATATCCGACTGGTACAAACGCCGGTACGACGTGTACGTGGATCCCGAGACAGAATCGATCGTTACCCTCGGTGCAAAAGAGGGCATCGCACATCTCGTGCTTGCAGTGATGGACAAAGGTGACGTTGCAATCGTTCCCGGACCTGCGTATCCCATTCATCCCTACTCGGTCATTATTGCGGGCGGCGACGTCCGTGCCATTCCACTCTCCACGGATGCGACGTTTTTCGAAGAGATGGAAAAGGCGATCAAGAACAACTGGCCGAAGCCCAAGCTCCTTATCCTGTCCTTCCCCCATAACCCGACCACCGCTGTCGTGGACCGCGACTTTTTTGCAAAGGTCGTCAACTTCGCCCGGGAAAACAAGCTCTACGTCATCCACGACCTTGCGTACGCAGACCTCGTGTTCGACGGGTACAAAGCTCCGAGCATCCTCGAGATACCGGGGGCAAAGGAGATCGCCGTCGAGTTCTTCACCCTTTCCAAGAGCTACAACATGCCCGGCTGGCGCGTGGGATTTGCAGTCGGCAATCAGAAGATGATCTACGCGCTCTCCAGGATCAAAAGCTACCTGGACTACGGCATGTTTCAACCCATCCAGATAGCCGCGATATCGGCACTGAACGGTCCGGCAGAACCTGTGCTCGAGATAGCCAACGTGTACAAGAAGAGAAGGGACGCACTCATCGACGGACTCGACCGGATCGGGTGGCATATCGAGAAGCCAAAGGCAACGATGTTCGTCTGGGCAGGCATCCCCGAACAATTCAAGCACCTCGGATCCCTCGAATTCACCAAGTTGCTCCTGAGTGAGGGTAAGGTAGCAGTATCACCGGGCATCGGGTTCGGCGATTACGGCGAAGGGTTCCTGCGGTTCTCTCTTATCGAAAACGAGGAACGCACCCAGCAGGCGATACGGGGTATCAAGAGGGTGTTGCACCGATGAAAAACGGAACGATAAAAATAGGGCTTGCGGGCTTCGGAACGATCGGTACGGGGCTGGTCAAAACCCTGCAGGAGAAAAGGGGCCTGCTGAAACAGCGCGCAGGCGTTGACCTCGACCTTGTCAGGGTCGTTGACCTCGACGTCAGGCGGGACCGCGGCGTCCGGCTTTCACCGGCTGTCCTGACAAAGGACATCAATGCAATCCTCGACGACGATGCCATCGATATTTTTGTCGAGCTGATGGGCGGCATCCACCCGGCGAAAGAGTTTATCCTCAGGGCACTCAAGCGGGGCAAGAGCGTGGTCACCGCGAACAAGGCGCTCATTGCAGCGCACGGCGCCGAACTCTTCAGGGCAGCGGCAAAAAACGGCGTTCACATCGGGTTCGAGGCCTCTGTCGGCGGCGGCATTCCCATCATCAATGCACTGAACAACAGCCTTGTCGCAAACCGCTTCCTCTCCATCTCGGCGATCATCAACGGGACCTCCAACTATATTCTGTCGAAGATGACGGACGAGGGCGGCGAGTTCCAGGACGTCCTCGATGAAGCGCAGAAGCGCGGGTACGCTGAGGCAGACCCGTCGCTCGACGTCGACGGCCTGGATGCTGCACACAAGCTCACCATCCTCCTCGTGCTTGCCTACGGCGGCAGTGTGTCCATGAAGGACCTGTACGTGGAGGGCATCCGCCATATCACGCAGACCGATATCCGGTTTGCGGACGAACTGGGGTATGTCATCAAGCAGCTCGCCATCGCAAAGGGTGACGGGAACGCGGTCAGTGCCCGTGTGCATCCTGCAATGGTGGCAAAGGGGACGATTATATCCAAGATCAACGATGTGTACAACGGGATCCACATCATAGGGGATTCCATCGGCTCCCAGTTGTTCGTGGGCAGGGGTGCAGGCATGATGCCGACCGCAAGCGCGGTTGTCAGCGACATCGTGGATATTTCCAAAAAGCTCGGACAGACCGGCGAAACACGTTTCAAACAAAATGTCTTTACAGACAAGCACGACCTGAAGATAATAGATATCGGCACCATACGGACTCGGTATTACCT
>JAJYLM010000009.1 GCA_021787655.1 bacterium | reverse complement strand
TCCCTTCGTACTTGATAACCGGACCGAAGAAGAATGCGGATGTGGCCATCAGGTCGATGCCTGCCCCTACGTTGAACCCGAGCCCCGCATCGCCGGCGGGTTTTGTTACGCCGGATGAGGGCTCTGGAACACCTGAGAAATCAGCAACATCGACATTCAGTCCCCCGGTCAGATAGCCTTTTGAGATGCCATTGTTTAAATATTGTTTGAGTGCAACGCCTGCATGCATGAGGTTCATGGATAACCTGCTGTCAAGGGCATTGGAGAACCGGCTGTATCCAACGACAACACTCGCATTGGTTTCATCCGATGTGTCGAAACCGAAACCGATATCAACGGCCGGCCCGTTGTTGAAATTGTAGGTTGAGTTTTTTGCAAACAGCGTGAATCCGGGGTTCAGTGTCAGGGATACCTGTCCCTGGTCCGCGGCCGCAACCACAGGAACAAAAACAACGAAAACGAATATCCAGAGCATGATCCGGTATTTCATAAAACCTCCCCTGTCTGCTGTGTCTGAAACAAGTTTACAATATAGATAGACTCATGATAAGAAGACAGTCAAGGATAATGCCATGATAGCAACATACAAGGGGAAGGTGCCTGAGATCCCTGCAAGCGTCTACATAGCGCAGAACGCCGTCGTTCTCGGCGACGTCGTCATTGGTCCCGCCAGCTCGGTTTGGTTCAATGCCGTTGTGCGGGGGGATGAAAACTACATCCGGATAGGTGCGCGGTCAAATGTACAGGATAACTGCGTACTGCACGTTACCCACAAAACCCACCCGTTGTTTGTTGGTGACGATGTTACCATCGGCCATGGTGCAATTGTCCATGGATGCAGAATTAAAAACGCATGTCTGATAGGGATAGGGGCAATCGTGCTTGATGGTTCGGTTGTTGGGGAGGAGTCCATTGTTGCAGCAGGAAGCGTGGTCAAGGAAGGTATGATTGTCCCGCCGCGGACGCTCGTCGCCGGGGTTCCCGCTGTCATCAAACGGCAGCTGACACAGGAGGATATCGATTACATCATGGGGTTGACGCGCAATTATATCGAAATGACGAGGTCATATCTTCAGCTGACGGGACAATAACCAGGACAATGACCAGGACAATGACTTGATAAATTTAATTTCAGGTGTATCTATAGGAGCATGAATACCGTAAAGGTCTTAAAAGAAAACAGCCTTTTCAAGGGAGTGGATGAGAGGGTTATCAACGTCCTTGCGAATATTTCAGAAGCGGTGAGCGTACCTGCAGAAACCGTGATATTTGCCGAAGGCATGCAGTCTGATGCGATGTTCATCATTGCTTCGGGGAAGGTAGATGTGCTGAAGGACTCGCAGGACAAACAAGAGACCGTCATCGGCGAGCTCTCGCGCGGTGATGTCCTCGGCCTGTTGTCGCTCGTGAAGGGCGGAAGCAGGGCAGTTACGGTGAAGTCGAAGGAACCCGTGGAGCTCATTACCATTACACAGGAGAGCTTTGATAAACTGGTAAAAAACAATATTCACGCCGCATATCAGGTCTTATTCAGCATGACTCAGTATATTGCCGATCTTATCGGTAGTCCTGAAGGGGTAAAGGAGATGATGCCATGATAGGAAAAAGACGTGTTTTCTCAGTGTTAGTCAGTTGTGCTGTATCCTTCATTCTATTGTCCTCTGCAGTTGCACAGGACTCCGGTACAGGTCCGGGGGTCATAGCTCCGCCGACCGGAGGCTCGGAGACCATCGCGATCCCTCAGACGGAAAACGTCGAGGTTCTGCCGGTACCTCCGCAGAACGCAGGGACACAGCAGACAACGACAGAAAGTGGTCAGCAGCTTGCGCCCCTGCCCCTCTTGAGCGCGACGCCCCCGACATCAGCGGAACAGCCGCTCGCACCTGCACCCGAAGAAACACTTCCGGGAATAGCGCCGGAGAATGTTTCCGGTACGGCGCAGACATCGCCGGCCCTTGAACCATTATCGCCTTCACTCCCGCCCCTGGAGCAGCAACCGCCGGCAGGTCCGGAGCAGCAGCCGTCAGCCGAGCTGCCGCCAGCACCGCTGGCACCAATGACCGGGGAGACGACAGCACCGGCAGGTCCTGAGCAACAGCCGTCAGCCGAGCTGCCGATGGCACCGCTGGCGCCAATGACTGGAGAGACAACAGCACCAGCAGGTCCTGAGCAGAACCAGCCCCCGGCGGCAACAGCCGTGCCGCTCGCACCTGCAGGAGAAGTGCAGATTCCCGCACCGGCCCAGGCATCACAGCCCCAGCCCGGGCAGATGCAGCCGCTTTCAGCTGCACCTGCATCGACGGTACCTGGAGCACCAATGCCCGAACAAACGATGCCTGCCCCGGCGCCGCAGGTTTCCACGGCACCTCCGCCTGAACAGGTGACGAGGCCGCCGCACATTGTACCGGGCGAGGTCCTGCGCGGCATGCCGGCGTACGTCAATGTTCAGACGACCCACGTCGTGAAGCCCGGCGAGGACCTTCATTGGATAGCTGCTGTTTATTACGGCAATGCACAACTGTGGAAGAAGATATACGAAGCAAACAAGAGAGCCATCAAGGACCCCAATCATTTGAAGGTTGGAACAACACTTGTTATTCCGCCACAATAGATTCAAAGAAAGGAATTAAAGAATGCCCATACACACAGAGGGAAACCCACCGATAACAGAAGGCTACACGTTCGACGACCTTCTGCTGCTCCCGGCAGAGTCAAAAATACTGGCCAGGGACGTTGTAACCGAAACCCGTTTATCACGTCACATCGCGCTCCGTGTACCGCTGGTCAGCGCTGCCATGGATACGGTCACCGAGTCTGCCACAGCCATCACGATGGCACAGCAGGGCGGCATCGGTATCATCCACAAGAACATGACCGTCAAGAAGCAGGCCGAAGAGGTCTCCAGGGTAAAAAAATACGAGAGTTATATCATTACCGATCCGGTGACCATGTCACCCGACAGCAAGCTGCGGGAGGGGGTCGTCTTCATGCGCAAGCACAACATATCCGGCCTTCCCATCGTGAAGAAGGGCAAGCTCGTCGGTATCCTGACCAACAGGGACATGAGGTTCGAGAACGATCTTGACAAACCCATCCACGAGGTGATGACCCGGGGCAGGCTTATCACTGCGAGGGAAGATGTGACGCTCGAGGAAGCAAAGAAGCTGTTGCACCAGCACCGGATCGAGAAGCTGCTCGTCGTGAACAGCCGGGGAGAGCTGAAGGGGCTGATCACGGTCAAGGACATAGAGAAAACCATCAAGTTTCCCCTTGCAACCAAGGACAAACTCGGCAGGCTGCTCGTCGGAGCCGCGCTCGGGATATCCAAGGACCGGGAGGAGCGGGCCGAAGCCCTCGTCAAGGCGGGCGTCGACTGCCTGGTCGTTGATACGGCGCACGGCCATTCAAAGAACGTGATGGAATTTGTGCGGGAACTGAAGAAGATGTACACGTCGGTCGATATCATCGCAGGCAATGTCGCTACCGAGGAAGGCACCCGGGCGTTGGTTGAAGCCGGGGTAGATGCGGTCAAGATCGGTGTGGGGCCGGGCTCCATTTGTACGACCCGAATCGTCGCCGGTATCGGCGTTCCCCAGATAACCGCAATCATGAACGCGCGCCGCGGTGTTGCAGGCAGCGGAGTGCCGGTCATTGCCGACGGCGGTATAAAGTTTTCCGGAGATATTACCAAGGCGCTTGCCGCAGGTGCCGACACCATCATGATAGGGAACCTGTTTGCCGGTACGGACGAAAGTCCCGGGGATTTTGTATTCTTCGGAGGACGGACATACAAGGTGTACCGGGGCATGGGTTCCATCGAGGCAATGAAAGCCGGATCGAAAGACCGGTATGCCCAGGAGCATCTCGAGGACGAATCGAAGTTCGTGCCTGAGGGAATCGAGGGCCGGGTACCGTACAAGGGTTCGCTGTCGTCCGTCATCTACCAGCTGCTCGGAGGACTGAAATCCGGCATGGGATATGTGGGGGCACGGACCATCGATGATTTGAAACAGAAGGCACGGTTCGTCCGGATCACCCCTGCAGGCCTGAGGGAAAGCCATGTGCACGATGTCTCGATCTCGAAAGAAGCGCCGAACTACCGGCTGGAGTTTTAAGCGAAACCAGTCATGACCGAATCTATCGTTATCCTGGACTTTGGATCCCAGTACACGCAGCTGATATCGAGACGGATACGCGAACTCGGCGTTTATTCACGCATTATTCCGTTTCAAACACCTGCGGAAGCAATCAAGGACATGGGCGCAAAGGGCATCATCCTGTCCGGCAGTCCCTACAGTGTGTATCAGAAGGGTGCACCGAAGCCAGATGAGGGCGTTTTTTCGCTCGGGGTACCGGTTCTCGGCATCTGTTACGGCATGCAGTATATTACCCACAGCATGGGCGGGGTCGTCCAGCGCTCGAAACAGCGTGAGTATGGAAGGGCTGAGATCGAACTGTCCTGCGAGTCTCCCCTGTTCAGAAATATGTGTACGGATGCACGGCATACGGTGTGGATGAGCCACTCGGACAGGATCGAAAAGATTCCCAGCGGCTTTTCCATTATCGCAGCATCGGCAAATTCACCGGTTGCTGCCGTTCAGCACATGACGAAACCGATATTCGGACTGCAGTTTCACCCCGAGGTCTCTCACACGGTGGAGGGTATGCGCATACTCGGGAATTTCATCGATGTCTGCGCCATCACCCAGAAATGGAACCTCGGAGAATTTATCGATGCCTCGGTGAAGGAACTACAGAACACGGTCGGCAGGGACAAGGTCATCGGCGCCATCAGCGGCGGCGTCGATTCGACCGTCGCCTCCGTCCTCACGCAGCGTGCGATCGGGGACCGGCTCAAACTCCTGTTCATCGATAACGGATTGCTGCGGGAGCATGAATCCAGAGAGGTCGTTGCCGCGCTGAAGGCCATGCACCTCAAGGTCACCCGTGTCGATGCTTCGGAGATCTTCCTCCGCAGGCTCAGGGGCGTCACGGACCCTGAAAAGAAGCGGAAGATCATCGGAAAAACATTTATCGATGTGTTCGAAAAGCACACGTCAGGGAAGTCCTTTACCTGGCTGCTGCAGGGGACGTTGTATCCGGACGTCATCGAGAGCATCTCGCATATCGGACCTTCGCAGACGATAAAAAGCCACCATAACGTCGGGGGCCTGCCTGCGCGGATGCGGCTCAAGGTCCTCGAACCCCTCCGCCTGCTGTTCAAAGACGAGGTGAGGAGCATCGGCGGACTGCTCGGAGTCCCCGGGACCATCCTGTCACGGCAGCCGTTTCCGGGCCCCGGTCTGAGCATCAGGATACTGGGAGACATCAACCGCCAGCGTCTCGATATCTTGAAGAAAGCGGATCTGATCGTGAGGGACGAGATAGAAAAATCATCGTTGTCCGGCACTTTGTGGCAGTACTTCGCCGTCCTCCTGCCGGTCAGGACCGTCGGCATCATGGGGGATGAAAGAACGTATGAGCATGTTGTAGCGATACGCGCGGTGAACAGTGCCGATGCCATGACTGCAGACTGGGCACGGCTGCCGTACGAAGTGCTGGACCGTCTCTCGTCAAGAATTATCAGCGAGGTCGTCGGTGTGAACAGGGTGGTGTACGATATCAGCTCAAAACCGCCCAGCACCATTGAATGGGAGTAGCATGACGGGTTCGTACAATTTTGTACATCTCCACCTGCACACCCAGTACAGCCTGCTGGACGGTGCGGTCCATATCAGGAGGCTCGCGGACAGACTCAAGTCCTACGGCATGACCTCCGTCGCGATGACCGATCACGGCAACCTGTTCGGCGCGGTGGACTTCTATACCAGGATGCGTGACAAGGGAATCAAACCGATCATCGGCGTCGAGACCTATATCACCAACGACAGCATTCGGGATAAGCGGCCTGCGTCGGAGACCTACCACCTTGTCCTGCTGGCAAAGGACCGTGCGGGCTACAGAAACCTCCTGAAACTGACCAGCGTTGCGCACACGGACGGATTCTACGGCAAGCCGCGCATCGACAAGACCCTGCTCGCCCAGCACCGCGAGGGACTGGTCGCGTTGACTGCCTGCCTGCACGGCGAGATACCATCGAAACTGTTGTCCGGGAATGCTGCCGGGGCGATCAGTGCAGCGGAACAGTACCGGGAGATCTTCGGCGACGATTTTTTCCTCGAGGTCCAGGCAAACGGCATCGCCGAACAGCACACCGTGAACAATCTTATCTACGACCTGTCCCGCAATCTCCATATCCCGGTCGTTGCGACGAACGACGTACACTATCTCGACAGTTCCGATGCAACTGCGCACGAGGTGCTCCTGTGCATCCAGACCAAGAAGAAGCTTTCCGACGAAGACAGGATGCGGTTCTCGACACAGGAACTGTACCTCAAGACGCAGGAGGAGATGGCCAAGGCGTTCTCGTCGCATCCGGAAGCACTGGAATCGACCTGGGAGATCGCCTCCCGGTGCAACCTCGACCTCGACCTTAAAACGTACCATTTTCCGGACATTTCTTTTGACGGCAGCAAGGACTACGACAACATCCTTGCCGCATTCGCAGAACAGGGGCTCAACGAACTCATGGAAAAGCACCCGTACATCAAGGCACGGGAAAAGGATTACCGGGACCGGCTGCACACGGAGCTCGAGACGATCAGGCAAACCCGGTTCTCGAACTATTTTCTGATCGTCCGGGACATTATCAACTATGCACGCACCCAGAACATACCCCGGGGACCGGGCCGCGGATCTGCCGCAGGGAGCCTCGTCGCCTACGCACTGGGCATCATCGGCATCGATCCGATCAAGTACGGTCTGTACTTCGAGCGGTTTCTCAACAAGAGCAGGATCAGCATGCCTGATATCGATATGGACTTCTGTGCGGAAAAGATAGATCAGATCATCGGGTATCTGAAGGGCAGGTACGGCGAGCAGAAGGTCGCGCGGATTACGTCTTTTCATCCCCTGCAGTCACGGGTGGTGGTCAAGGATGTGGGCCGGGTGCTCGACATTCCGTATAGCGTGGTGGACGGCATCACGAAGCTCATTCCGCCGAAACTGCCGCTCGAGGATGCGATCAAGCTGCTGCCCCAGCTCGGGGAGATGGGTGCCAAAGACCCCAGGATAAAGGACATGCTCGAGATTGCAGTGAAGCTCGAAGGGCTGCTGCGGGACAAATCGCTCCATGCAAGCGGCGTCGTTATCTCGGACAAGCCCCTGTACGAGTACCTGCCCCTGTACCGCGACAAGACGGACAACATCGTTACCGGCTACGACGGACAGTTTGTGGAGAAGATCGGGTTGATCAAGTTTGACCTCCTCGCACTCGCGACACTCACGGTGATCGAGGAGACCCGTTCGCTGGTCAGGCACTACCGTCATGAGGACATCGATCTGGCTGCCATCGACGTGGACGATCCGAAGCTGTACGAAGCAATGCAGCGGGGAGACAGCGTCGGTCTGTTCCAGCTCGAGAGTTCGGGGATGCAGAACACGGCAAAAAAGATACGGCCGACCGGCTTCGAGGATGTTGTCGCGGTCGTTGCCCTCTACCGGCCGGGCCCCATGGCATGGATAGACGATTTTGTGAGGAACAAGGAGAAGGGCATCGCCCCGAACAGGATCAAGGAACTGAACACCATATTGAACTACACGTACGGCGTTCCTGTGTATCAGGAACAGGTCATGCGTATCGCGAGTGAGATCGCGGGGTTCACCCTCGAAGAGGCAGACTGGGTCAGGAAGGTCATGGCCAAGAAGCAGGAGGAAGAACTTCCGAAGCTCCAGGAAAAATTCATCAGCGGCGCGGTCGCCCGGGGACACCGGAAGGCAGACGTCGAAGAGCTGTTTTCCCAGCTGCGCAGCTTTGCAGAGTACGCGTTCAACAAATCGCACAGCGCGGCCTATGCCCTGGTCGTGATGTGGACATCGTACCTCAAGACGTACTACACGATTGAATTCATGACTGCCACGCTCTCGAACGTCGCCACCAAGCAGGCACAGAAGGCGGCGAAGCTTCCCCACTACATTAACTATTGCAAGACCATCGGTATCAGCATCCTCGGCCCGGACATCAACAAGTCGCAGAAAGGCTTTTCCATAGAAAACGGGTCCATCCGGTTCGGGTTCCTTGCCATCAAGAATATCGGAGAAGCTGCCATCGACGCCATTATCGGTGTGCGGAACGAGCGTGCCTTTGAATCCCTGTGGGATTTCCTGGTCAGGGTCGACCAGGCAAAGGTCAACCGGAAAGTCGTGGAAAGCCTTATCAAGGCCGGCGCTTTTGATTTCAGCGGACGTTCGAGAGCCGGCATGTTCAACAGCCTCGATACCGCATACGCGAAGGCTGCAAAGATGGCGGATTTTGCGCATCAGAACCAGCTGTTCAAGACCGCCGATATGTCCCCGGCGGACAACGGCGAGACAGCTCCGGAATGGGGGGACCTTGAGCGGCTTGCGTATGAAAAAGAGCTGCTCGATGTCTATATCTCGGGTACGCCGCTGCGGAACTATGAAAAGGAGCTGAAACTTCTGACCAGTGCGGACATCGGTGCACTGGCCGAGAAGGACGGCGCATCCGTTGCCGTTGCCGGCATGCTGAACGCGATCAAGGAGAACAAGACCAAGAAGGGCGAAAAGATGGCGTTTGCCGTCCTTTCGGATGATGAGAACAGCGTCGAAATCGTCATTTTCCCCGGTGTCTACAGCAGGTTTGTCAACGGCTTCAACAGCAATAAACCCGTTCTGGTGAAAGGAACGGTCAAGGTCGAAGAACGGGAGGACGAGAGCGAGAACGAGGCGGGAAGCATCGTCAAGATCATAGCGGAAAACATCCTGTCCATCGACCAGGCTGTGTCGGATATGATCGAAGAGATCCATATAGAGGCAGACTTCGCCGCCATGTCCGGCACGAGCATGACCATGGTCCGGGACTGCATTGCCAGAAACAGGGGGGGGACCCGCGTCTTTCTGGATTACCTGAACGAAGGCAGGAAAGAGTACATCATAGAATTGCCCGACTATCTGAAGATCAAGCCCGACGAACGTTTTTTTTCCGAGATAAAACAAATCATACCGGCTGCGCGGATCTATTCGCACAAGCAATAATGGAGGGTTTATGACCAAATTAGGAGAGTTTCAAAAGAACAGGGTACATGAAAGCGCGAAGGCGCCCGCGGAAAACAATCCGCACAAGAGCCAGATCATCAATATCCAGGATCAGCTCCTCAATCAGCTCAGGAGGGACAGGACGCCGGTCTCCATCGAATTGCTTTCCGGGAATATCGTCCAGGGTGTTATATCCGGGTTCGACAGCTATTCCATTATTCTCGAGAGCGGCGAGCGCCAGCTCATCTACAAACACGGCATTATTCTTCTCAAGTGGAGCGTTGTTTGATCAACAGACAGGACAGAGTGCTGGCAGTCCACGTCCTGATGGACCAGGGACAGGCAGACGATACCGCCCGGCAGGTGGCGGAACTTGCATCGCTGATCCAGGCAGACGGGGGGACTGTCGTTGAAACGCTGGTCCAGAAGGTCCGGACGCCGAACAGCTCGACGCTGCTCGGGAGCGGACAGATTGTCAAGCTCGGCGAAGCTGCGGAAAAGTGCAGCGCAGATGTCATCGTCGTCAACAAGGAACTCAACCCCCAGCAGCAGCGGAACATCGAATCCATGATCGATCGCAGGCTGATCGACAGGACCCGGCTCATCATCGACATCTTTGCGCGGCATGCCAGCTCGCGGGAGGGCAAGCTGGAGGTGGAAGAGGCCCTGCTCCGGTACATGCTCCCGCGCCTGAGCGGCAAGGGAATCGTCATGTCCCAGACCGGCGGCGGCGTGGGCACGAGGGGGCCCGGAGAGACCAAACTGGAAATGGACAAGAGGAAAATAAAGGAACGCCTGGGCAGGATCAAGCAGCTTATGGACATGCTCAGCAGACAGCGGCTGGTCCAGCACGGCAGGCGGTCGCGGACGGGAATCCCGCTGGTCTCGCTCGTCGGGTACACCAGCGCCGGCAAGTCCACGCTCCTGAATGCCTGTACGCATGCGGACGTGAGGTCGAGCGACGATCTGTTCACCACGCTGGATCCGGTATCCAGGAGACTGTATCTGGGCGACGGGCATGCTGCGCTGATGACGGACACCGTGGGTTTCATCGACGACCTCCCGGTCCAGCTTATCAAAGCGTTCAGGACGACGCTCGAAGACGTGGGACGATCGGACCTCCTGCTCCTGGTGGTCGATGTTTCCAAACCGGCGTATGAGGACGACATCCTGGTCGTCCAGGATGTCCTGAAAGAGATAGGAGCGGATGCACTACCGCTCATCTATGTTTTCAACAAGGTTGACCGGGCGGAGAAGCCCGTATCATTAAAAGGCTTAACAAACACCTACGGAAGAAGTATACTGATATCTGCAAAAAATGGTACCGGCATAGAGGAACTGAAACAGACATTACAGACCGAGCTGATGCTGATGAAACATGCGGCAGATAAACGGGAGAACAATGAACTCTATAGAGTTGTTTAAAAAATATTCGTGGCTGCTCGATCTGGTAATGCTGATTCTTCTTTCCTCTATACTGGCATCGTTCACGGCTTCGTACATCAGGGGAAGGCTGTTCGTCGTACCAACGGTCACCGGCAGCACCGGAAGTCTCCGGCAGAAGGCGGCTTCGCCTCCGGTTTCAAAAGAAGAACAATCCTATCAGGTGATCACCACGAGGAATATGTTCAATTCATCGGCAAACGGGCTTGACGAACTTGCGAAGGGGAACACCGGGCCTGTGTATAAAAGCAATCTGGATGCAAAGCTGCTGGGCACGGTCGCCGGGTCATCGGAATATGCCTATGCAGTCATTCAGCTGAGCAACGATATCAACGTGTACCGGGTGAAAGACAGCCTCGGCGGTGCCATTGTTCTTGCCATCGAGAGAAAAAAAGTGATCTTATTGCGCAATGGTGCTAAAGAAGAGCTCAGTATGTATGAGGAAGGAAACCAGGGTATGCCGGGACTGCCGCCCATGCCCGCGAACAACATTCAGAGGGTCGGGCAGGGGAATTACGTCATACCTGAAAGCCAGTTTAAGTCTGCAACACAGAACATGGGCGAACTTCTCACCCAGGCGCGTGTTGTTCCGAATATAGCAGGCAATAAGATTAACGGATACCGTATATTCGCCATTACGCCGGGCAGTATCTACGCGAACATCGGTCTGCTGGACGGGGATGTGATCCACAGCGTGAACGGTATCCAGGTAACGACGCCCGAAAGTGCTCTGCAGCTTTTCCAGCAGCTTCAGAACGAGCGGCGTTTTACGGTCAATATTGACCGGAACGGGCAATCAATGACGCTCAATTATACAGTACAGTAAAGGTGAAGAAATGAATAAAAAGGAAATTATAGTTATGGTATGTGCGGTCCTGCTCCTGGGCGTGTGCACGCCGCTCAGGGCAGAAGAAAAGGGGCTTACCATTACTTCGGTTACCGTTCATCGTCCGCCTGAACGAAAGAAGCCTTCCGGTGGTGCCCCCCGGGTAACGATGGATTTTAACGATGTGGACATCAAGGATTTCATCAAGGTGATCAGCAAGATCACGGGGAAGGACTTTATTCTGGGACAGAATATTTCCGGAAAGGTCACGATTGTTTCTCCGACGCCGGTCACCATCGATGAAGCGTGGAGAATATTCGAATCCGTGCTCCAGGTAAACCAGCTGACCACGGTCGGCACGGGCAATGTCATCAAGATCATTTCACTGCGGGACGCCAAGGGAGCCGATATCAGCACGTATCTCGGGAGGAACGCCGAACAGACCAGCGATGTGTACATCACCCAGGTCATACCGCTCCACTACATAACCGCGAACGATATGGCAAATGTCCTCAGGCCGTTTTTGTCGTCCTTCGGCAACATCCAGCCCTACGATGCGACGAACACCCTGATCGTGACGGAATCTGCGTCCAACATCGACCGGCTCCTGAAGATCATCCGGGAACTGGATACCGATATCAACCGTCAGACGATCCAGGTCATCCGGCTCAAATACGCGACTGCCCAGAGTGTCGCGACGATCATCAACAACCTCTATTCAGGTCAGTCGAAGCCGACGTTCGGGTTCATGAGGCCGAACCAGGCTGCCCAGACGCAACAGCCGATCAAGGTCCTGTCGGACGACAGGACAAACTCGCTGATACTCGTTGCAAGCGGGGACGAGATAGCCGCCATCGAGACGCTCATCGGAAAGCTCGACGTGCCGGTCGTCGGTGAAGGACAGATCCACGTGTATTATCTGAAGAATGCCAACGCCGAAAAGCTTGCGACGACCCTTGCCAACCTTGCGGGCAGTGCTGCTCCGACGGCCCCGGGCCAGGCAGCGCAGCATGCGGCGGTCGCACAGCTTGCAGGCGGCGTCAAGATATCGGCGGACCCCGCGACGAACTCGCTCATCATCATAGCAACGCCGCAGGATTATCAGATCATCAAGGGCGTCATCGAGCAGCTCGATATACGGAGACGGCAGGTCTACGTTCAGGCCGTTATCGCGGAGCTGTCGCTCAGCGGGACAAAAACACTCGGCGTCGATCTGAACGCAATCCCCAACCTGTACGGGAGCGGGGTCAATGCCGGGGTGGTCAGCAACATGGGTGCAGGGAGCCAGATAGTGCCGACGACCACGAGTCCTCTCGGGCCGTTCAGCCAGTCGGGTCTGTCCATGGGGGTTGTCAACGGCACTATCACGCTGAACGGTGTTACCTACCCCAACATTATTTCATTCATCAATGCACTCGAAACAAACAGTCAGGCGAACGTGCTTTCGACGCCGAATATTCTGGCAACGGACAATGAGCCGGCAGAGATCATGGTCGGTGAAAACGTACCGATACCCACGGGCCAGGCAATCGGCCAGATCAGCGGGTATACCCAGACATTCGTTCAGCGGCAGGATGTCGGTCTGAAGCTCAAGATTACCCCGCAGATCAATGCCGGGGACTACGTGCGGATGAAGCTCGATTTTCAGCTCACCGCCATCATTCCTTCCCCCCAGGGGCTGAACGCCAATGACGTCGGTATAACCACCTCCAAGAGGTCTGCGGAAACGGTCGTTACGGTCAAAAACAGGAGTACCATCGTTATCGGCGGATTGATCCAGAACAACTCGAGCGTGAGCGAAAGCAAGATACCGTTTCTCGGCGATCTGCCCCTCATCGGATGGCTGTTCAGGTATTCGAACAAAACGAAGGACAAAACTGATCTGATGATCTTCCTGACACCGTACATCGTGAAAAGCCAGACCGATATAGCACAGATCAACGAGATGAAAGAAGAGCAGGCACGGAAGTTTGAGAAACAGACCTTTGGCTATCAGATCAAGAACAGCCCGTTCACTGCTACGTTCCATGAAATGGATAAAGCAGTGCAGGAGCAGACACAGCAGCCCGCTCCGCTCATGTTTACCGGTGAAACCTATATTACGCCCGAGGGAGAATTCCCGGTCGGTCAGGGAACGGTTGTGACGGGGACGGCAGTGACCTCGAGTACCCTGACTCCGGTGACGGGCACGGCAGCGATCCCGGTAACGGCAGGCACGGCAGTGACTGTGCCGGCCGGACAGGCGACGGCACCGGGTGCAGCCATGACCGGAACTGCGGCAGGCAGTGTGACCGGGACGTCCGGTACGCATGAAGACCTGTCGCCAGCCCCGCCGATGGTTGCCGTACCGATGACCGGCACCAGTTTTACCGCGGAGGCTGTCAAACCGACGGAAACAACCGGGCAACCATGAGCAAAAAAGCCTTACTGGGAGAATTGCTCCTCAGTGTCATCACCCCTGAACAGCTTGAAGAAGCCCTTGCCTATCAGAAGGAGAAGGGCGGCAGGCTGGGAGAATTGCTCCTGACGAAATTCAAGGTCATTACAGAGCTTGACCTTGTCAAGGCACTGGCAGAACAGTTCGACCTGGAATACATTACCAACCTCACGGGCATGAAGCTGGATATGGAATTGATCCAGAAATTTCCAAAAACCTTTTCCCGTCGGTTCGGTATCATCCCGCTCGATCAGGCCGGGGGCATGGTGCGGCTCGGCATCATGGATCCGACCGATATCGAAGCGCTCAACGATGCCGAGCGGTTCCTCGGAATGCCGGTGATCCCGGTTCTGGTGACACAGCGGGATATTGTGAATGCAGTGAATATCTATTACGACCGGATCGATGTCAGCACCGAGGATATGGTTGACGAACTTGAGGATACGAATCTCGATCATGTTGCACAGGAACTCAACGAGCCGCAGGACCTGCTCGATGCAACCGACGAAGCCCCCATCATACGGCTGATCAATTCCCTGCTGTTCGAGGCGGTGAAAAAGCGCGCGAGCGATATTCACATAGAACCCTTTGAGAAGGAACTGTCGGTGCGCTACCGCATCGACGGGATTCTCTACGAGATTATCAAGCCGCCGAAGCGGTTTCAATCGAGCATCATCTCGAGGGTCAAAGTCATGGCGGGCATGAACATCGCTGAGAAGCGGCTCCCGCAGGACGGAAGAATCAGGATAAAAATAGCAGGAAAGGATGTCGACATAAGGACGTCCATCATTCCGACGTCGTTCGGGGAACGGGTCGTCATGAGGCTCCTCGACCGATCGAGCGTCCTCATCGGCCTGGACAATATCGGCCTGGTTGACGAGAAGCTCAAACTGGTCCACCAGCTCATCAAGAGGAGCAACGGTATTATCCTGGTGACCGGTCCGACCGGCAGCGGCAAGACGACGACGCTGTATTCGGTGCTCTCGGTGCTGAACTCACCCGAGGTGAACATACTGACCATCGAAGACCCGGTCGAATATCAGATCAAGGGTATCGGCCAGATCCAGGTGAACTCCAAGATCGAACTGACCTTTGCCAACGGACTGCGGTCCATATTGAGGCAGGACCCGGACATCGTGCTCGTCGGTGAAATCAGGGACAAAGAAACGGCGGAGATAGCTGTGCAGGCATCATTGACCGGCCACCTCGTGTTTTCCACGCTGCACACGAACGATTCTGCCGGCGGTATAACAAGGCTCGTGGACATGGGGATCGAACCCTTCCTCGTTTCATCATCGGTGGTGGCGCTCATCGCGCAGCGGCTCGTCAGGACAATCTGCCCCGTGTGCAGGACTGCGTACCATCCGGACGACGAAGAACTCATGGAGATAGGGATTTCACGGGATCTCCTGAAGGACGATATGCTCTACAAGGGCAACGGTTGTGTCAACTGTGTCAACACGGGCTATAAGGGCAGATCGGGTATTTACGAGATACTGATTATCGATGACGAAATCCGTTCCATGATTACCCGGTCGGTCGATTCGTCCATGATCAAGCACGCGGCAATCAAGAAGGGCATGACTACCCTCAAAGAGGACGGTATCAAAAAAGTGATCAACGGCGTGACGACAATCAAGGAAATTTTACGGGTTACGCAGGATGAAGTAACCGAAGTGGTGTAAGCCGGACTATGCCGATATTTGAGTACAAAGGGTTTACGGTCCAGGGCAAATCCACGCGGGGTGTGATTGAGGCCGACAACCAGCATGCAGCCCGCCTCAAACTCAAGGACAGCGGTATCTACGCAACGGACTTCAGGCAGGAAGCGGAAGAGTCGTCCGAAACACTGGCAAAGGCGAGCGTGTCCGACCTGCTGTCGAGCGTCAAGCAGCAGGACGTTGCCATCGTCACGCGGCAGCTGTCCAGCCTCATCGGTGCCGGGCTCACCCTCGTCGAGTCTCTCGACGCCATTGTCGAGCAGATCGACAAGATAAAATTGAAACGGATCATCAGCACCATCAAGACCAAGATCAACGAGGGAAGTTCTTTTGCCGATGCGCTGAAGACCGCTCCCAAGGTGTTTCCGGAATTCTACGTGAACATGGTTGCTGCCGGTGAATCGAGCGGCGCCCTCGACGTGGTGCTCCAGAGGCTTGCGGACTATATCGAGAACCAGGTCAAGCTCAAGTACCGGGTCATCGCCACGCTCATTTATCCGGCCATCATGACGCTGCTTGCCCTGTTCGTCGTCATAGCACTGATGACCTTCGTCATTCCCAAGGTGACGCAGCTGTTCAAGGACGTCAATCAGACACTGCCGGTCTTCACGAGGGTGCTGATCTTCACGAGCACCATGATGAGCAACTACTGGTACCTGTTCATTCTCGCAACGATCGGCTTCGTGTACGCTCTCAGATGGTATATAAAAACCGCCAAAGGACGCGTCCGGTATGAGGGCTTTTTGCTCAGAATTCCGGTCTTTGGCCGGCTGATAAAACTCGTGATCATCGCACGGTTTGCGCGTACGCTTGCAACGCTCCTCAAGAGCGGCGTCCCGGTGGTGAAGGCCATGGACATCGTGAAAACCATCGTGAACAACACGATCATCGGTCAGGCGATCGAAAAGGCGAAGATATCCATCATCGAGGGGTCATCGATTGCTGCGCCCCTGCGGACGAGCGGAGTGTTCCCGCCCATGGTGACGAGAATGATAGCGGTCGGGGAACAGAGCGGAGAGCTCGAAAATATGCTTGAAAAGATCGCGGTAACGTACGAGGACAACGTGACGACGGCCATCAGCGCGCTCACTGCCCTGCTGGAACCCGTCATTATCCTGATCATGGCGGGGATTGTGTTGTTCATCATCCTCTCCGTGCTTTTACCGATCTTCCAGATGAATCAAATGGTACATTAGGAGGTACACAATGCAAAGAGATAAAGGATTTACGCTCATCGAGATCATGGTCGTGGTGCTCATCATCGGCCTGCTGGCGACCCTGGTTGCCGTGAATGTCATACCGAGGAAGGAAGAGGCCAACAGGGTCAAGGCATGTGCAGACATCAAATCGCTCGAGACCGCACTGAAACTCTATTATCTCGACAACCACGTGTACCCGACGACAGAGCAGGGCCTGAAGTCACTTGTCCAGCAACCGACGGCCGGTAAAATACCGTGCTGCTGGAAAGAGGGCGGGTACATAGAAGGGGGGCACATCCCCAAAGATCCCTGGGGGAATGACTATGTTTTCATCAGTCCCGCTCCGAACGGATCGGACTATGAGATCATCTCCTACGGTGCCGACGGAAAGCCCGGGGGTGAAGGGAAAGATAAAGACATAACCAGTCTCGATACAGGTGAATGCCAATAGAGGTTTGTACGAATAGATTACGCATGCCGGCAGACAGTCGGGGCAGCTGCAATCATGCGGCAGAGAGCAGATGCCGTCAATTGACCGGGTGTCCCGGGCACAGGCAGAGAAAAATAGTTATGCCGCGGACGGTGTCATCGGATCGTCCGGGATCGGGGTTTACCCTGATCGAGCTGGTGGTTGTCCTGTTCATCATTGTTGTCGTTCTGGGCATCGCAACACCGAGGCTGATGGACCTGACCGGCGTTGAGCTCAGGACATCCGCCCAGCGGCTGTCTGCAACAATCCGCTATGTGTATGCGAAGGCCGTGTTTTCAAAAACGGATTATTACCGCATGAAGTTCGATTTAACAGACAACGAATACTGGGTGGAGACCTGTGTTCCATCGCTCGCAACGAATTCATGCGAATGGCACCGCGACAAAGACCTGCTCGGCAAGACCGAGAAACTGCCCGACGGCATCAAGTTCGAGGACATTATCGTCGATACGACCATGGTCAGCAAAGACGCGACCGATGTTGCCGTACAATTTTACCCGCAGGGCTATATGCCGTATACCATCATTCATCTGGAGGACAGTAAAAAGGACGTCTACTCGCTTGAGGTCAATCCGTATACCGGACAGGTCGCAATCTATGACAAATACTATGAACCGGAAAAATCCTGAGCTGGGATTTTCGCTGCTGGAACTGCTCGTGGCGGTCGCCATACTTGCGATCGGCCTCATTTCCGTGCAGTCCCTCGAAAACCAGAACATCGACGCTTCGAACTATATCAACGATACGAGCATCGCCATGATGCTCGCGGACTACAGGCTGGGCGAGGAAGAGATGAAGGCGAACTTCGGAGACTTCGAACCTCCGCTGAAATCCTTTTCGAAGGAATTCCCGTCGTTCAAGGTCGAATCGACCGACCAGGACCAGCTGACCCTGCCGATCGAACTGCCGATCAGCCTGCCGCCGGTACTTTCCGTGACCGTGAGCTGGAAGTTCCACAAGAGTGACGAGAAGCTGACGCTCATCGACTATCTGGCCGCCGCACAGGGGACGACCGTGAGCACGACGATTCCGTAAACGGGCCGAACGTGCGTGAGACCGGGTTTATAACCAACACGAGATCACGGGCCGGCGCCGTCCCTGCAGGCGGGTTTACCCTGCTCGAAGCACTGATCGCGATGGCGATCCTTGCCGTTATCATGACGTTCGTCTACCTGTCTTTTTTTACTGCATTCAAAGCCAAGTCGTATGTCGAGCAGCGCAATGAAGTCTACCAGGTCGGAAACCAGATCATGTTTCATTTGAAACGCGAACTGAGTTCTGCATACCTCGACGTCACTCCCGCAGGGGCAATCGAGCCATACACCTATTTTGTCGGCGTCAAGGACAAATGGAACGATCAACCGATGGACAAGCTGTTCTTTACGACCCTGTCGCACGTCGATATACCGCTCGGGAGCGGCGTTGCCGGCTCTGATTATGCTGCGATAGGGTATGATACCCAGATCAACGAAGACAAGAATGTCGTTGCGCTGGTGCACCGCGAAACTCCGTTCTTCGTATCCGAGCCCCTTGTCCAGGGGCAGGGCTTTGTCCTGACCAAATCCATTGTCAGCTTCGCACTGTATTACTTCGATCCCAATACCAAACAATGGACCGACAGGTGGGATACGGGGCAGCAGGGCATTACCTATCTCCCCTCTGCGGTTCTCATTCAGCTCATTCTGAAAGATAAAAACGGTGTACCGGTCACCTTCAGACAGATCGTCCGGCTGAGGATGGCACAATGAGGAACGAACGCGGACAGGCGCTCATCATCGTGCTGCTCATCGTGGCAATCCTCACGGCCGTTATTGTCGAGTTCGCGTACACGACGCGGGTCAACATCGACATAACCATGCGCATGCGTGACAGCATCCAGGCAAAACGTATCGCGGTTGCAGCACTGGAGATCGAGAAAAATATCCTGCTGCTCGATTTGAGCATCAGTCCTTCTGCAGACTATGCGGTGACCGGGGAATTGAACGAAAAAGCACAGCTGTGGTCGCAGATCGCCAATTTTCCGCTGCCGGTGACGATGAAGGAACAAAACATCGGTATCATGCGCGGGCTTATCAGCGACGAGGCGGGGAAGTTCGATCTCAATGCATTGATTGGGTCCGACACCATCACCGCAAATCAGACCCTCGACGGTATCTGCAGGCGGTTGTTCGAAGAACTGAAGCTCGACCCCAACACAGTGGATGTCATAGAAGACTGGATCGATTCCGATGAGCTGCCGAGGCCGTACGGTGCCGAGAGCGAATACTATGAAGGGCTCAATCCACCCTACCGCTCAAAAGATGCACCGCTTGACTCGGTCACAGAACTGAAGATGATGAAGGGGATCGACACCAAGACGTTCAATGTCCTGATGGGCAAGACCGACGTGAACGGCAAACCGCTCATGCAGCCGGCGGATGCCATGGACAGCCCGTTTTTTACCGTGTTCCCGAAATATTACGATCCGAATTCAACCTTTAAAATCAATGTCAACACCGCATCCCCGGTCCTGCTCGCCGCGATGTACAATCTGGACGATTCACAGGTGCAGGACATCGTATCGGCCCGCGAACAAACGCCGTTCATGTCTATCGGCGATTTTACCAACGAGCTTTCCAAAATAGGGATCGACCTGAACAACCCGCAGGTGCAGGCCGTGAACGGTTATATCGACGTCAAAAGCGATTATTTCTCCATGGACGGCATCGGAATCATCCAGGACGGTGTGACCTACATCGTACGGGCCGTGTACTACAGGAACAGGCAGACCCGCACATTCACGCTCCTGTACTGGCGGGAAGAACCATTTAACAATTGATTCGTCCTCTGTATTTTCTTGATTTTTACGAGTGTTTTGGATACACAGGAAACAGCCGGGAGGGTAACCTATGACAGAATACATACTCGCGATTGATCAGGGGACTACATCCACGAAGGCTTTATTGATTGATCCATCTCTCAACGTCGTTGCAGTGACAGGTCACGAAATTCCCCAGATATACCCGAGACCCGGATGGGTCGAGCATGACCCGAACGTCATCGTCAAAATTACGTACGACAGCATCCGGAGCGTCCTCCAGAAAGCCAATATTGATCCGCACAAGATTGCGGTTATCGGCATAACGAATCAGCGCGAAACCACGGTCATGTGGGACAAGAAAACCGGCCAACCGGTGTACAATGCCATTGTCTGGCAGTGCAAGAGAACGGCAGGTCTCGTAGAAAAACTCAGGGCTGCCGGACATGAACGACTATTCAGGAATGCAACGGGACTCCTCCTTGATCCTTATTTCTCCGCGACGAAGATCATGTGGCTTCTCAATACCGTAACCGGCCTGCGGAGCAGATCGCAGAAAGGCGGAACTGCATTTGGGACGATTGATGCATGGCTGCTGTGGAACCTGACCGGCGGTGTGAGCCATGCGACCGATGTGAGCAATGCCTCCCGGACATTGCTGTACAACATCAAGCAGCTCGCCTGGGATGACAACCTCCTCCGTGTGACGGGCATACCGCGGTACATTCTGCCCGAGGTAAAGCCGACATCGGGTATATTCGGTTACACCAAGGGCCTGGGGTTCCTGCCGGACAATATACCGATAGCCGGGATGATCGGCGATCAGCAGGCGGCACTGTTCGGACAGGCGTGTTTTGAGGCGGGCTCGGTTAAGGCAACGTATGGCACAGGTTCGTTTGTTCTGTTCAACACATCGGACAGGCTGATACGTTCGAAGCACGGTCTGCTCACGACCATAGCATGGCAGATCAGGAACAAGGTCACCTATGCACTCGAAGGAAGTGCGATGATTTCAGGGGCTGCGGTTCAATGGGCCCGGGACGGTCTCGGAATTATCCGCAATTCCGAGGAAATAGAAGCGCTCGCCGCCGGCGTCGAGGACAGCGGCGGCGTCGTGTTTGTTCCTTCGTTGAGCGGTCTGGGTGCACCGTGGTGGGAACCGGAAGCAAAAGGTGTCATTTCCGGTATTACCCGGGGCACGACCAAAGCCCATATTGCCCGAGCCATCCTGGAGGGCATAGCACTGCAGGAATACACACTGCTCGAGTCCATGAAACAGGAGACCGGACAGAAACTGAATGCGCTCAAGGTGGACGGCGGAGCAAGCAGGAATAACCTGCTTATGCAGTTCCAGGCGGACGTCCTGAACATCGCTGTCGTGCGGCCCAAAAATACGGAGACGACGTCCCTGGGTGCCGCCATGGTTGCCGGCCTGGCTGCCGGTATTTGGAAGGACATCAAAGAGCTGAAGAACGTGTGGAAAGAGGACAGGACCTTCAGGCCTTCCATGCCGGTTGCCCAGAGAAGAGGTTTCCTCGCGCGGTGGGAAAAGGCTGTCAAGAGAACGCTCATTGTTTAAGCATGACGCGCCCCTGTGCCCTGAGGATTCCGGATCCTGATGTCATGAGAAAACACTTCCCGGTGCATCGGAAGAATGCAGCTCTTTTGTCCGGTCAGGTATATCCAAAATTCCTTGCAGGCCGGGTATCTTTATGGTAGACACTAAAAAAATGTATGGAGGTGGAATATGAAGAGATGCAAGTTTGTGGTTGTTTTACTCGTTGCAGTGTCGTTTATCCTGCCTGCAGCGGCATTCGCAAATGGATACACAAGCCCGTGGCTGGGCGGCCCGCTCCAGGGACCCGCAGTTGCATCGGGCGCCGGTGTTTACTGGAATCCGGCAGCAATCGGCGCCATTGATTCCCACAGCCTGTTTTTTACCCTGGAGCCGACCTATGAGTACGTGAGCTTCCAGCGGGCAGGACTGAACCCGTACAACGGCGATCAGCCGTACAATAAGGCAAGTTTTCATACCTGGGCACCACTTCCAACATTGGCCCTTACATTCAAGCTGCCGGCGAACTTTTCGTTGGGATTAGGCATCTATTCACCCTTTGCACGGACAGCATACTATCCGAAAGACGGCGCTGAACGGTTCAACGGGTCGCAGGAAACGATGGCATTCGTCAACGTTACGCCGGTCGTTACCTACAAGATCGTACCTTCGCTGATCATCGGTGCGGGACTGAATTACAGCACCATGTATCTTGACGAATACCAGAGCACGACCCTTGATTTCGCCAATCCGGCGGATGAAAATCCCCTGTACGAGGCAAAGGTCCATATCAACGGGAACATGGGGTCTTCATACGGATGGACAGCTGGTATTTATTATAAACCAACCCCGACCTTTGCAATGGGTGTTGCGTATATAGCCAGTACAGAATATACCATAGAAGGCAACACGGACATCAGCACACAGCTGGCCGGCAATATAACCGCAAAATCAAAATTGTTCCTGACCATGCCGCAGATTATAAATATCGGCCTCCATTTTCTTCCTGCCAAGGACTGGATCGTCGACCTCACAGAGCAGTGGATCAACTGGTCGCAGTACAAGAACATCCACCTTCAGCTCTATAATGCCTCGAACCCTCTTGCCGACAGGGATATGTACATACTCACGGGTTTCGAGGACGTCCTGAATTCGAAGCTGTGGTTCGGCTACAAGGGTTTCAAGAAATGGCTTCTCGCCGGCGGTGTCGCATACGATCCATCGGGTATACCGCTGGACAACATGTATTCATTGAACCTCGAGTTCAACAAGCTTGAGGTTTTTGCCGAAGTCAATTATCAGGTCGCACCTTCGACGACGATCGGTCTTGGTTACGATCACAGCATCACCGAGGATAACACGGTAACCAACAGCCTTGCCCAGCCCTCGGGGAACGGGGTCTACAAGGCCAACATCGAAAAGATCACCCTGCTCGTCAATTACAAGTTTTAATCAACCAGGGCGGCTCATCCCGCCCTGCGTTTTTTTTCATTCCGGATTTTGTTTCCCGCGGGTGTATTCGCAGGGGAAAGAACTGCCGCGCAAACATAAGGCGGAGCAGTTTCTTTTTTTTACGTGTTCTGAACGGGTGTTGCATGTCTGTCAAAGTACGAATCACGGTTCATAACAATGAAATCATTGTATACTCCGAAAACCCGGGCAATCTGCTTGAGCTCATTGCACAGGCCGGCGTTGTCTTCGATGCTCCCTGTGCAGGGCTCGGACGGTGCGGTAAGTGCCGCGTCCTGGTGCAGGGGGATCTTCCGACCGACGCCGTTGAAACCGCCGTTCTTTCCGAAGATGAAATAAAGGCAGGGGTACGGCTTGCCTGCAGGAAACGTCGGGTACCCGACGGGCTCGGTATCGCCGTGCCGCTTGTTGCACAGGAACATGCACCGGCGAGGGAGGGCATCGAACCTGTCGATGCAGGGATCGCCGTCGACCTTGGAACAACGAGCATTGTGGTCGCATTTATAAATCTGACCGACGGCACCGTCATGAGCATGCACAGCCTGCTCAATCCCCAGCGTGCGCACGGTGCCGACGTTGTTTCACGGATCAGAGCGGGTCTCGAACGTGGGGTGCTGGACAGGATGACACAAGCGGTGATCGGTGCGCTCACCGGGGAAATAGACAGGATGCTCGGCGAGATCGGCCTGGACAGAAAGCGGATAAAAACCATAACGATTGCCGGGAATACCGTGATGGAGCATATCATTTCCGGAACAGCGGTGGCAAGCCTTGCAAAGGCTCCGTTCAGGCCGGTCTTTACCCGGATGCGTCATCTTCCCCCGGTATCGTCGCACCTCGCTCTGGCAGACGGTTCAGTAAACCTGTTTCCCCTGATCGGCGGATTTGTCGGCGGTGATACGGTTGCGTCGATACTCGCCTGCTCCATGGATCTATCTGATGAAACGGTCGCACTGATCGACATCGGAACGAATGCAGAGATAGCGGTGGGCAGCAAAACAGGCATTATCGCAAGTTCTGCGCCTGCGGGACCTGCGTTCGAGGGCGGAGAGATTCGTCACGGCATGAGGGCGCAGCGGGGTGCGATCGATGATGTCCGTGTCGTTGACGACACCGTCGTTCTGTCAGTCAGGGGCGATACAGAGCCAGAAGGCATCTGCGGGTCTGGGCTGGTGAGAATCGTGGCCGAACTCGTCAGGGCTGGGGTCATTACCCGTGACGGGGAACTGCTGGATGCCGGGCGGATCGGAGGCAACCTGGCCCTCCGGTCGATAACAAAAGGGAATGAACAGGCATTCCTGCTCTATCGATCATCCAACCGGGAGATCTGCCTGTACCAGTCTGACATCCGTGCCTTCCAGCTTGCTAAGGCGAGCATAGCTGCGGGATTGAAGATGCTCATGGAGCAGGCTGGCCGGCAGCCGGCACGGCTCTTCATCGCAGGTGCATTCGGTAATTACCTCAATCCGGAGGACCTCGGATATCTCGGCATGATTCCTCTCTCCCTTGTCCCCGACACCTTCTTTGTCGGCGACAGCGTGATTGCGGGACAGAAACGGTTTATTCTGAACGAACCTGCCGTCGATATGGAAAAACTTCTTGCGAGTATCCGTCACCTTGAACTCGCCGGTGATACATCCTTCAACGACCGTTTCCTCTCCTTGCTCGCACTGGCGGGTGATATACTCTGAACGGTCAGTGTTTGACCTGCTTGACCTTGAAGTATTTGTACCCCATGAACCCGGCGATGATGACCAGCCCCAGGATGTCCTGCCAGGTTGATTTGGCGATTAAGCCGTAGGCAAGGGAAAGTACGCCGGTCAGCAGGACAGAGTACTCAAACCCGAACAACCGGACCAGCAGGTTTTGTTTCGGCTTCAGCTCGTCGGTGCTTCCATGTGCCGGCATGAATTTGAACTGCATGACCGTTACAAGCTGCTTGGAATACTTTGCCGCCAACACCGGCTGCGATGCCTGCAGGCTCTGGTACCGCTTTAATGCTTCATGTTCCAGATTATTCTTGACGCATGCATTCACATACTGCTGGTGCACTGCTTCGTTCAAAGGATCTGCGGCAACATTTTTCCAGAGGTCAGCTTCTGTCATGGTACCGTTAAAGTAATCACCGGCAGGGGGATTATCAACCGTTAGCTTGACTTTTTTCCGGTTCATCGTACATGCTACACTCCGTGAAGAGGATGCTTGCAATAGATTACGGGGATGTCCGTATGGGGCTTGCCGTGAATGATGCCCTCGGTGTTACGGCGCAGGGCGTGTGCAGTTTCAGGAGGACATCACTGAACAATGATCTCGAAAAAATCAGGGAGGTTGTCCTCTCCCGCCATGTCGAAGAGATCGTCGTCGGCATGCCCTACACCCTCCGTGGTGACAAGGGATCCAAGGCTAAGGATGTCGATGCATTCATGGCCGTGCTGAAGGAGCATTTCCCGATACCCGTCGTTTCATGGGACGAGCGGTATACGACCGTACAGGCCGAAGAACTTCTCGAC
>JAJYLM010000008.1 GCA_021787655.1 bacterium | reverse complement strand
AAGATCGTACAGCGTCCTCCGCTGCAGCCGTTCGACCTCAAGGGGTTTTCCTGCCTGTCTGAGTTCTTTCAGGCGGTCCGCGAGTTCCTGCTTGATCGACTCGACGGCATGACTGAGTGCATGTTCTTCGGTGACATAATGGCTCGCAGGGTAGATGACCACCCGTCTCAGCATATTCCGTTTCGTTCCTCTGAGCGGGTCGAATGTGTAGATGGTATCGACGGTGTCCCCGAAAAACTCCACGTGGATTGCAGTATCGTTTTCATATGCAGGGAATACCTCGACAGTATCACCCATCACCCGGAATACACCACGGGAAAAGTCATAGTTGTTGCGGTTGTACTGTATCTTCACGAGCTTGTGGATGAATTCATCCCGGTTCAGCGCTCTGCCGGTCTCTGCGTACGCAAGCATACCCTTGTATGCCTCGGGAGAACCCAGGCCGTAGATGCAGGAAACGCTTGCCACGATGATGACGTCCTCGCGTTCGAGCAGGGAGTGTGTTGCCGAATGCCTGAGCTTGTCGATCTCGTCGTTGATGGACGAATCCTTTTCGATGTAGGTGTCGGTCTCCGGTTTATAGGCCTCGGGCTGGTAGTAGTCGTAGTAGCTCACGAAATATTCGACGGCATTCTCCGGGAACAGGCCGCGCATTTCGGTATAGAGCTGTGCTGCGAGCGTTTTGTTCGGCGCCATGATCAGGGTCGGAAGCTGTACCTGCTGGATCACATTGGCCATGGTAAAGGTCTTGCCGGATCCGGTCACCCCGAGCAGGGTCTGGTGCTTACACCCCGAGTTCAGGCCATCCACGAGCTGCCGTATGGCTTCGGGCTGGTCACCGTTCGGCTTATATTCTGAAACCAATCTGAACTGTGGCATACCACTATCAAGATAGTGTTTGTCCGGTTCCAAAGTCAACCCGGTCAGCAGGTTTACCTGCACAGGGCAAGGTACGGGCAATAGGCGCAGGCAGCAGGGTCGGAATCATCGCGCTCGAACGCCACGGCAGGGTCAAGTATCTCTTGTATCAGGTTTTTTAGCGACGGCAGGAACATTCGCTCCATGAATTCAGCGTGGTGTCCGTCGTGTTTTTCTTTGAACAAAGGCAGGTCAAAACTGCCTTTGTTTTTTATCATAAAGAGGCTTGCATTGAGATGCTCCCAGTCGACACGCCCGATGTTGAGTTTGTCTGCGTTGCTCCTGCACAGGGAGAGGTACATCGGCAATTGAAACGACTGTATCATGGCTTTCATCTCCGCCCGTGTTTCCAGAGGGCCGTCGGCGAGTCTGGCCGCCAGCCTCGACATCCTGGGGAGTTCTGCCGTACTGCCGGTTTTATAGTCGACAATCCGGTACTGGTCCCCTTTTCTGTCAATCCGGTCTATCTGGCCTTTGATCCGGACCTCGGTCCCGCGGATCGCTGAGAGCGTGGTCGACAGAGAATTTTCCAGGCTTATGATAACAGGGCGGTCGGCGCCATCTTTCCTGATAAACCCTTTCAGCAGCCTTTTGACGATTTCCCTGAGGAGGAAAAATTCGCCGTTGTCTTCCCCGTGGAATGCCGTCGCGAACGTGGTCTCGATGATCCGTTCCAGGACCTCGTCCTGCGGCGGGGAATAGACGTAGGCCGATTGCACGTACTCCTGGTAAAACAGTTCGAGCACTTTATGAATAAACGAGCCGATGTCCTTTGCTTCCAACTCTTCACCGGTTGCTTCCGCCTCCTGCAATTTCAGGATATACCGGTAATAGAACCGGGCCGGGCAGTCCAGATACATGTTGATGGCAGTGGGAGACAGTCCTTCGGAGGCTTTCCCGATCAGAATATCCATGACGCCGCCGGTTTTTTTCAGGCTTGTTTTCGCGGGATCGCGGACACCGGTGTTGAACTGTTTCTTCACAAACCCGATGGTACCCGCAGGCCTGCTGCCGGTTTTCAACTCGATCAGCGTGTTCATCTGTTTTTCCTTCTCCCAGATCAGCTCTTCCAGAAACCTGCTCCTCTCGACGTCTTCGCCCTTTCTATAGATGAGGTGGACTTCTTCCGCACTGCCGATCAGCCTTCTGAAGTGGTACCGGAAGACATGCTCGTATTCACGATACGTCGGAAGATGGAGGGCCTTTTTAACCTGGAACGGAAGCAGCGGCTCGTAGCGCGGAACAGACGGCAAAACACCTTCGTTGCAATCCAGCAGGACGACCCGTTCAAAGTTGAGCACCCGTGTTTCGAGAAGACCGAGAATCTGCAATTCCGTCAGGGGAATGCCGTTGAACGGGATGGATTGCATGTCCGCAGAGCTGTTGAACAGGGCAAACAAGCGCTGCCGGTCGAAGTGTTCGTTCCGGAATGCCGCATCTCGCAGCTCAGCGATACTGTCGAGCAGCCCGCGGATAAATGACGGCGAAAACTTATACCTGAGGGCCGAACTTTCCCTGAGCAGGGCCTGCATGGCCGTTTCCAGTGCCCGGGCAAAGTCACGGACCACCAGCCTGTCCGGCTCAAACGGCTTGAAAAACAGAGCGTGCAGTTCCCGGATGTACGATTCCACCATGTCCGGTGATCCAGGACTCTCTCCGGAAACGCCCTCGTCTTCCGATATCAGCCTGTACAGCTCCCCGTTTTCGATATCACCCAGCCCGATGAATACTGTGCCCGATCGGACGATGTATGCTTCTATGTGCTGGATAACCGTGTGAACACGCTGGTCATGCATGCCCTTGATGTACGGATGTTTCAGCACCCGCAGGTAATCCTTTGCATAGTACTGGCGGCCGGCTCCGCCGGCTTTCGGCCGGGCAGAGGTCTGTGCATCGAACATGGCGTTGATCAGCGTATAAAAAGGGGTCCTCTTCAGGGGGTAACCCATGGTCACGTTATAATCGTACGGAAGGTAGTCCATAACGTTCGCGAGGAGGGGCAGGAGCGTCGCTGCATCGGGAAGGACGATCGCCGTCCCCGCTGCCCCGCGCCCGTCGTCACGCAACACCGAGTAAACGTATTCAACCTCCCCGTGCATATCATCGGCCTCGTACAGAACGAGCTTCTGTGTGCCGGTGTCTGCATGCTGCCTGCCGGAATCCTGAGGTTCATGCACACGGAACTGTGCGCCGAGGCTTTGCTCCAGCAGTCCTGCGGAGTCATCCGATGGGTCGACCTGGGTAAAGAATGCGTTGTTCCCCCTGTTCAGCACGGCTCTGATGACCGCTGCCTCGGCCTTCGTCAGGGCAATGAGTCCGGTAAAGTAGATATGGTCGTAATCCAGGGGGAGCATGCCGGTGCTCCGCTGAGCTGCTGCTGTATAGATCATGCCCCGGGTCGTGAGGTGTGTCTGCTCAAGCCTGCTGTGAAACTGTTCACGGAGGGCTGCAAAATGGTGCAGCAGCCGTGTGATGCCCGGCGGTGCATTGGGGAGCGAGAGCGACGCAAGTGCGCTGCTCTCCACGAGTTCGGAATCGAGTTCGTCGATCGCTTTGAACAGCTCGATGCCCCAGAAGACAAAGTCCTCGAACCTGTCGAAGGTTTGTCCGTTCACGATTGCATTCGACCCGCGCACGAGCGTGAACAGTTCGTACACCGCATCCAGCAGACCGATCTCACCGGTGTGGTTGTCCGCTGCAGCGGCCATGAATTCCGTTACCGTAAAAATGCGGGGCGGGAAAAAAGCCGAGTGCAGCCGTTCCGACAGGTATCTGGTCAGGTACAGCCCCGGTCGTTTCCCGGGGAACACGACTGCTGTTTTTGAAAAGTCAACCGGTGTGCCGGCCTCCCTGATCAGCCGGTCCCCGATCAGGGAAATCAGGGGCTCACGCAGGGGTACTGCCTCTAAAACAGGCATACACGGCACCATGGTGCGGCATGGATCATGGTTATTCCCTCTCTTTCTTGTACCTGAGTGATTCCCGGTAGTAGGGCCGCACCCTGAACCTGACGCCCAATCCGTCCGCCACTGCCTGCGTTGCCCGGACATCGATGTTCGGCAGATCGACCATGGTTGCGGTCACCTCGCGGAAGCGTGTCTTCGCGAGACGGATAAAATTCAGGACAGCTTCATAGGAAGCCTCGCCGTACGGGTTGTTGCACAGCCTGCTGTAGGTCTGTGCGTCCGGGGCGTTGAGGCTGACGGAAACTGCATCGACGACACTGCCGAGTTCCGCGGTAATGTCCCTTCCATAGACGAGGTTCCCGAGTCCGTCCGTATCGAGCCGGACGGTTTTTACCCCGTGCTCTTTCAGCCACCGTGCGACAGCGACGAGCACCTCGAGGCGCCGGGTCGGTTCTCCGAATCCGACAAACACGACCTCTTCGTATCCCGGGAACCGCCGGACCGCATCGATGATCTCGTCGTACGTCGGCTCCCGCTTGAACAGCTTCAGATGGTAGTCTCTGACTGCATAGTCGTTTCTGAACTTCGGACAGAACACGCAGACATTCGTGCACCGGTTCGTTATATTCAGGTACAGCTTGTTGTCCAGCCTGTAAACGGTCGTCTGCTCCACGCCGATGCCGAAGGCTGTGCGGGCATTGTCCAGCAGGATGTCTGCCAGCCGCTCTTCTTCGATGTGTTTTATGCCGGCAATGGCACTGAGCACCTGCGCCGTGTATGCCGGTTCGTTGCGTTTCCCCCGGAAGGGTACCGGCGATAAGAACGGACAATCCGTTTCCAGCACCAGCCGTTCGACTGGCAGCGCAGCAACGGCGTCCCGCAGTGACTGGGCGTTTTTGAAGGTAACGATGCCGTTGATGGAGATATAGAAACCAAGATCGAGAGCCTGGTGTGCCTGTTCCATGTCCCCGCCGAAGCTGTGAATCACACCGGCAACGTCACCGGCATGGCCGTGCCGCAGCATACCCATGGATTCCCTGTTTGCATCCCTGCTGTGGATCACCAGGGGCAGGCGCTTGGTCCGTGCGAGCGCGATGAATGCTTCGAACGCCCGTATCTGGTCCTCCTTCGGGGAGTGCATGTAATGGTAATCGAGCCCGACCTCGCCGATCGCAATGACCCTGGGCTCATCGGCAAGGCCGGCAATCGTTTCGAATGTCTGATCGTTGAACAGTGAGGCTTCGTGGGGGTGGAGACCGACAGTCGCATAGATGTTCTCGTGTTCGTTTGCTATGCGGATGGCATCGTCGTTGCCTTTCATGCCCATGCCGGATCCTATATTGATGATGAATTTGGTACCTGCAGCAAACGCCCGGCGGATGACCTCCTCACGGTCGGCATCGTAGTCGGCGAAATTCAGGTGTGCGTGTGAATCGTAAATTTTCGTCATTGTTTTAACCTCATCATTTCCGGCCGGTAGTTCCCGAACACCGTGGGCCTGTAATCTTCGAGCCTGTCCGTATACGCCACGAAATCCTCCTGCCGCACCAGCGGGATGAGCGGCAGCTCATCATGCAGGATCAGCTGTATTTTTTTGAAATAGATTGCCCGTTTTTGGATGTTGTATTCCTCTGCGCCCCGGGTCATCAGCCGGTCGATCTCGGCCTCCCACGCGGTTACAGGCTTCTTTTCCGAGGGGTCCCAGAGGTGCAGCATGCCGCTGGAGAGCAGCACGTTCGCCGCGTTGTACGGCTCATAGCCGCCGGTAAGTGCGATCAGCATGCAGTCCCAGTCAAAGTTCGTGGTCAGTTTCTCGACCAGCGTGTTGAAGTCGAGCGGCTTGTAGTTGACCTTCATGCCAAGTTTGGTGAGGTCCGTCAGGATGATTGCAGCTATCCGCTCCCGCTGTTCGTTGCCGGAGTTCGTAAAAAAATCGAACTCGACCCTGTTGTCGTGCCGATCGTACAGTTTTCCATCGCGCCAGTGGAAACCGCCTTTTTTCAGCAGGTCCCGCGCTTCTCCGAGGTTGTACGCGTAGTCCGGCATGTTCAGGTGATACACCGGTACGTTCCGGGGTATGAACGACACCGCAGGCTCTCCGTACCCCCGGTAGACATCGTCAATGATCGCCTGTTTGTCGATGCTGTGGGCAACCGCCTTGAGAAAGTCAGGATTGGTAAACCACCGGTATTTCGGGTTGACGACCCCGTTTTTGATATAGTGCCGCGGGTTTCTGTTGAACGATACAAACATGATGCCCGTATCAAGGCCGATGTTCCTGACGGTGAAGTGCCGCTGTTTACTCATGGATTCGAGGAGGGAAACTTCCTGGGGCCGCGGGTCATAGATATCGGTTTCCCCGGAGATGAATTTCACATACTGGGCGTCCTGGTTCTGTACGATGAGCAGTGCCCGGTTTTTTATGTACGGGAGCCGAACCCCGGCAGTGTCCTTTCCGAAGTAAAACGGATTTGCCCGCAGCATGATGTACTGGCTCGGTACATACGAGGCAATGGTATAGGGACCGAGACCGACGATCTGCGACGGCGGCGTGATGATGTTCCATGTTCTCTCGAACAGGTTTTCCTGCAATGGTTTTTCAAGGACGTGGGCCGGCAGGATCGGTATGTTCAGTGACTCGAGAAACGGATAGAACGGCACGGGCAGGATGAACCGGACAGTATGGTCGTTCAGCGCTTCGACCTTGATCTGCCTTCCCTTGATGGTGAAGAGGTCCCGGTACGATGAGAGCACGTTGGGGGAATAGAACACCTTGAACGTGAAGACGACATCATGTGCCGAGAACGGCTTCCCGTCGCTGAAATAAACGTTGTTTCTGAGGTGCATGGTGATCACGCGCCGGTTGCTGCTGATTGTCCATGACCGTGCAAGTCCGGGCTCGACCTGGAACGTCATGGGGTTGAGCCGTGTCAGGCCTGCAAAAACCGGATCGAGGACGTCCGTGGAGCTCGTTTCATTGGCGAGGATCGGATTGAAGGTTCTTGGGTCCGATATCACCGAGGTAACGAGCATGTTTTTCGGCAGGCTCTCAAATTTCCTGAAGTTACAGCCGCCGTAGAGGAGCAGTGGTATGAGTATGGTCAGCGCATATTTTTTCATGTATCACCAGCAGAATTGACTACCACTTGTAGTGGATCTTGCAGTGTTTTGCAAATGCATCGTTTGTGATTATCTTTAGAGAAATGAATGGTGTCATGTTCTCCGGGGAAACGGAAGAATGGCCGTACCGGAAGGCAGAACCACTGAAACAGGGAGGAATAGGGTATGAAAGCAATTCGCGTCCATGAGTACGGCGGTCCCGAGGTACTGAAGTATGAGGACGTTCCGGTGGCCGAACCGAAGGAGGGAGAAGCGCGGGTCAGGATCGAGGCAAGCGGTATCAACTATGTCGATATTTATCAGCGTAAGGGGCTGTATCCTGCACCAGTGCCGTTTACCATAGGACAGGAAGCATCCGGCACCGTTGATGCCGTCGGCCCCGGGGTCACCGAGGTCAGGCCGGGCGACCGTGTTGCCTACACCTCAGCTCCAGGCTCGTATGCAGAATATGCAGTTGTTCCTGCGTGGAGGCTGGTCAAGGTACCCGGTGATATCGATATGCAGAAAGCCGCGGCAGTGATGCTGCAGGGCATGACTGCCCATTACCTTGCCCACAGTACCTTTCCGCTCAACAAGGGTGACATCGCAGTGGTGCATGCTGCAGCAGGCGGCGTCGGTCTCCTGCTCGTGCAGATCGCAAAGCGCCGCGGAGCGCACGTCATCGGGACTGTTTCGACCGGGGAAAAGGCGAAGCTTGCGAAGCAGGCCGGTGCGGACGATGTTATCATCTATACACAGGGCGACTGGGAAGCAGAGGTCAGGCGCATCACCGGGGGCAGGGGAGTGCACGTCGTGTACGATTCGGTCGGCATCGCGACCTTCGAAAAAAGCCTCAAGTGCCTGCAGCCGCGGGGTTACATGGTTTTGTACGGCCAGGCGTCCGGACCTGTACCGCCTGTGGACCTCCAGATCCTCAATACCAGGGGTGCACTTTTTCTGACAAGGCCATCCCTCGTGTATTATACTGCAACCAGGGCAGAACTGCTGGCTCGGGCGAATGACCTGTTTGGCTGGATTTCGGCAGGCCAGTTGAGTGTACGGATCGATTCGGTGTTTCCGCTGGCGCAGGCAGGGGATGCACAGCGCAAGCTGGAAAGCCGCGCGACCATGGGCAAGGTGCTGCTGACACCACGGTGAGGGTATATTACTGGTGGGGCTTTTTTGGGGCGTGCGACTGCTTGGGCTTGAGCTTCGTCTTGAGCAGCCCTTTCAGTTCATCCATAAACTCCCCGATGTCCTTGAAATCCCGGTATACTGAAGCAAACCGGACATACGCGACCTTGTCGAGCTCCTTGAGCTCGGTCATGATTTCTTCCCCGATGTCGGCTGCCGGTATTTCTTTCTCTGCTGCGTCCTCGTATTTCTTTGCGATGCGGTCCACCACCTTTTCAATGGTGTCCATGCTGATCGGGCGCTTCTCGCAGGCCTTCAGGAGGCCGGCCTCTATCTTCTGACGGTCGAACGGTTCCCTCCTGTTGTCCTTCTTGATGACCATGGGAACCAGGTTTTCAACGCGCTCGTAGGTCGTAAAGCGGGTCTTGCATTTCGGACACTCCCTGCGCCTTCGGATGGCGAGTCCGTCCTTCGTCATACGCGAATCAATCACCGAGGTGTCAAGGTATCCGCATTCAGGGCACTTCATACGTCAGTGCATTGAATCGTAGATCGGGAAACTGCTGCACAGCTTGACGACGTTCTGTCTTATTTCAGCGAGGATCGTCTCGTTGTTCATATTTTTCAGAGCATCGTCGATGTAGCCGGCAATGATGCTCATCTCCTGCTCCTTCATGCCCCTGGTCGTCACCGCAGGTGTGCCTATCCTCAATCCGCTGGTGACTGCAGGAGGCTTTTCGTCAAACGGGATGGCGTTCTTGTTGACTGTGATACCTGCCTTCTCCAGCGTTTTTTCCGCGTCCTTGCCGGTGATCCCTTTTGAGGAAACATCAACAAGGAACAGGTGTGTGTCCGTTCCGCCCGATACGATGTCGAACCCCCGTTGTTTCATTTCGGAGCACAGCCGTGCCGCGTTGGCAACGATCTGACGCTGATACTGTTTAAAGCTGTCGGACAGTGCTTCCTTGAATGCTACGGCCTTTGCAGATATGACGTGCATGAGCGGTCCGCCCTGCATGCCCGGGAACACCTGGGACTTGATCTGCTTTTCGAACTGAGCCTTGCTCATGACCACCCCGCCCCTCGGTCCCCGCAGGGTTTTGTGGGTCGTCGTTGTAACAAAATCAGACCACGGAACAGGGCTTGGATGGAGGTTTGCTGCGATCAGCCCGGCAATGTGGGCCATATCGACCATGAGGTAGGCACCGACTGATTTGGCAATCTCGGAAAACCGCTTGAAGTCGATGGTCCTCGGATATGCCGATGCGCCCGCAACGATCATCTTCGGCTTGTGCTCGCGGGCGAGCCGTTCCAGCTCTTCGTAGTCTATGGTCTTGGTGTCTTTGCGGACACCGTACGGTATGACCTTGTAAAATTTTCCGGAAAAGTTGACCGGGCTTCCGTGGGTCAGGTGTCCGCCGTGGGCAAGGTTCATGCCCATGATGGTGTCTCCGTAATTCAGGAAAGCGAAATACACGGCCATATTTGCCTGGGCACCCGAGTGCGGCTGGACGTTCACGTAGTCTGCGCCGAAGAGGGCCTTCGCCCTGTCCATGGCAAGCTGCTCGACGGTGTCCATGTTCTCACAGCCGCCGTAGTACCTCTTGCCCGGATATCCTTCTGCGTATTTGTTGGTCATGACGCTCCCCATCGCTTCCAGGACCGCCATGCTCACGATATTCTCAGATGCAATGAGCTCGAGGGTGGTCTGCTGCCGTTTCACCTCTGCCATAATTGCAGTATATACTTCGCTGTCCGTTTGTTTCAGGTTGTTCATAACAGTATTCTCCTTCTCCGTGTTTTCCAGGTTTAGAATCTTTCTGACCCTGGATTCGTGACGCCCACCCTCGAAGGGGGTATTCATCCAGGTATCAACGTACCGCAGCGCGGCATCTTTGTCCATGGTCCTTCCGCCGAGCGCGATGACATTGGCCCTGTTGTGCCGTGCCGCCATCTCCGCGGTGTACTCGCTGTACACGAGCGCTGCGATGATGCCCTTCTTCTTGTTTGCCGATATTGCCATGCCGATGCCCGTACCGCACACGAGGATGCCCTTTTCAGCACTGCCGCCGGTGATGGCATCGGCCACCTTTTCCGCGTAATCCGGGTAATCAACCGATGACCCGGAATACGTGCCGAGGTCCATGACATCGATTTTCTTGTTCTGTAAAAACCGGACAATCTCTTGTTTCAGATCGAGCCCGGCGTGATCAGAGGCGATGGCTATCTTCATGCAGTGACCTTTTTGAAGATAAGCACCGCATTCGTCCCGCCGAAACCGAACGAATTGGACATGCCCGACGTGATGCTCCGCTGCACCGGGACATTCGGAACATAGTTGAGATCGCATTCCGGGTCCGGTGTGTCATAATTGATCGTCGGCGGCAGCGTGCCGCGGTTCAGAGCAAGCACCGTAAAAATGGCTTCAATGGCCCCTGCAGCACCGAGCAGGTGGCCGGTAGCTCCCTTGGTGGAACTCACAGCGAGCCGATGCGCATGGTCCCCGAAGACGTTTTTTATCGCGAGTGTTTCAACGTGATCGTTGAATTTTGTCGACGTTCCATGGGCATTGATATAATCAATCTCGTGCGGCTGCATACCCGCATTACTCAGTGCCCTGCTCATACACTGCATCGCTCCCCTGCCTTCCGGTGACGGGGCTGTTATATGGTAGGCGTCACCGTTCGCCCCATAGCCGGCAACCTCGGCGTACATCCGTGCACCCCGAGCACGTGCGTGTTCGAACGACTCGAGGATCATGATGCCTGCGCCCTCTCCCATGACAAACCCGTCCCTGTTCAGATCGAACGGACGTGACGCGCGGCGGGGATTGTCATTGTTCGACGAGAGAGCCTTCATGTTCGCAAATCCGGACAGCGCAAGCGGTGTTATTGTTGATTCGGCACCGCCCGCAATGATGACGTCTGCCAGACCGTTCTGAATGTACCGGTACGACTCACCAATCGAGTGTGCTCCCGATGAGCATGCGGTTGTCACGCACAAATTCGGTCCCAGTGCTCCGAACCGTATGGCAACGTATCCCGACGCCATATTCCCGATGGTCATAGGAATGAAGAACGGGGATATCTTTCTGCCGCCGCCCTTCAGGAGTGCTTCATGGTAGTACTCGATGCTCTCGAGCCCTCCCATGCCGCTCCCGATGATGACACCCAGCTGTTCCTTATCGATGTCCTGATCCCGCAGGCCGCTGTCCCGGTATGCCATGGCTGCCGATGCCACTGCATACTGGATGAACAGTGACATCTTCTTGATGTCCCTTTTTTCGATGAAGGCTTCGGGATTGAAACCTTTTACCTCTCCCGCTATGTGCACTTCATACTGGTCCGGGACAAAACGGGTTATACGATCGATACCTGATTCGCCCGCGAGCAGGGCTGACCACGTGCCCTCCGTATCGTTTGCCAGAGGGTTGACTGTACCGAGTCCGGTAATGACGACCCGTCTTTTAGTCATTCACACCCTGGGACTTCAGATAGGATATGGCATCCCCGACAGTTTTGATCTTTTCTGCGTCTTCGTCCGGTATCGTTATACCGAAGTCTTCCTCCATCTGCATGATCATCTCGACGATGTCGAGTGAGTCCGCACCGAGGTCCTCGATGAACTTTGATGCAGGCTGTACTTGTTCGATATCAAGCTTGAGACGATCCGCGATGAGCTCTCTTACCTTTTTTTCAAGTGACATAATCTATCCTCCTTTTTATTCGTGTAACATTTTTCATCAAACAAACAACCGGCCATGCTTAATACATCCCGCCGTTGACGTCGATCACCGCCCCGTTGATATAACCGGCATCTTCCGAGAGTAAGAAACAGACGGTGCCGGCAACGTCATTCGGGGAGCCGTACCGACCGAGCGGTATGCTCCCGAGCATGCGCGACTTCATGGCTTCCGGTATACCAGAAACCATGTCCGTTTCAATATAACCGGGAGTGATGGTGTTGATCAATATGTCCCTGCTGCCCATTTCCCGGGCTACCGATTTTGAAAACCCTATGATGCCGGCTTTTGCAGCGGCATAGTTCGACTGGCCGGCATTGCCGGTCAGACCGACGATCGATGCAATATTGACGATCCTTCCATACTTCTGTTTCATCATGAGCCTGAGGGCAGAACGCGTGCAGTAGAACACCCCGTTGAGGTCCGTCGCCATCACGGAGAGCCATTGTTCGTCGCTCATCCGCACTGCAAGACCGTCCCTGGTTATTCCGGCATTGTTCACGAGAAAATCGAGGCGCCCCAGGTGCTTCTCGATGAAGTCAAACGCCGCCTTGACTTCCACGGGATCTCCGACATTGCATTTCACAGCGAATAACCTCCTGCCGTCTGCCTCTGCCATTCTGCACATAGTCTCTGCATCCTTCTGGGAGGTACTGTAGGCTATGACGACCGCGGCATCGGCAGCGAGGAGCTTCTCCGTTATGGCCTTGCCAATGCCCCGGGTTCCGCCGGTCACAAAGGCTGTTTTTCCGCTAAACGCATACTTCATATCTACTGTATCAGGACGTTCAGTTGTTCAAGGGTTGCCGGGTCATTGACGTTGAACAACCGGACAGAACCGTTGATCCGCTTCACCAGGCCCGTCAGGACCCTGCCAGGACCTATCTCGATGAAGGTGTCCACCCCGTTCTGGATTGCATACATGATGGAATCGACCCAGCGCACCGGACTGACCAGTTGTTTCAGGAGCAGTGCAGGGACCTCCTCTGCCGCATGCAGTGCCGCATCGACATTGAATATCACCGGGTACACCATACTGTTCAGCGTGATGCCGTTCAGTACCTGGCGCATGTCCAGCACAGCGGGTTCCATCAGACTCGAGTGGAAGGGTGCGCTGACGTCCAGTTTTTTTACCAGTCTCGCTCCCTGCGACCGGAGCAGATCCATGGCATAGTCCACGGCAACCGTGTGCCCGGAAATCACGATCTGGTCGCTGCTGTTGTAATTTGCGACTTCGACGATTGCACCGGTATCAGCCTGGACATGGGTCAGAACCTCCTTGATCTTTGCTTCGTCGAGGCCGACGACAGCCGCCATAGTGCCCTGTCCCGGTGTGACTGCCGCCTGCATGGCTTCTCCCCTTTTTCTCACCGCAAAAACGGCATCCTCGAATGTCAGGACTGATGCTGCGGTGAGGGCGCTGTATTCCCCGACACTATGCCCCATGCACATGACCGGTTCGACGCTGAGGGTGGATCGTACAAGATGGTAAACGGCCACGCTCATGGTCAGGATGGCCGGCTGGGCATTATACGTGAGGGTCAGTTCCTCCTTGGGCCCCTCAAACATCAGACGCGTCAAATTGGAGCCGAGCCTCGCATCGGCCCGGCTGTAATAGTCCCTCACGATGTCGTACTTGTCGTAAAGCTCTTTGCCCATACCGACAAACTGAGACCCCTGTCCCGGAAATATAAAGGCGACTTTCATAACGACCTATTTCCCTTCCTGGTAATTCTTATCCTGGACTGTGGTTTCCACGGTGAGGTTCACGTTCAGCTCTTCGATAATTGCGTCGTTGAGTTTTGTATCGTAAAACCGCTTCGACAGCTTGATTGCATTCACGATTGCCCGCTCGTTCGAACGGCCGTGCGTTATGACAGCAAGACCATTGACACCGACGAGAGGCGCGCCGCCGTATTCCGCATAATCGATGCGTTTCTTCAGACGGTTAAAAGCACCCCTGGAAAACAGGTAGCCGAGGATACTGAGCGGGGATGCCTTGAAGCTGTCCTTCAGCATCTTCGTGATCATTTCCGCGATACCCTCACTCGCCTTCAGTACCGTGTTCCCGACGAAGCCGTCTGCGACGATGACGTCGAAATCCCCCATGTAGATGTCCTTTCCTTCGGCGTACCCCTGATAGTTGAGCGAGCTCTTCTTCAGGAGATCGTTGGTCTGGTAGGTCAGTTCATTGCCCTTGCCTTCTTCTTCACCGTTGCTGAGCAGTCCGACCGACGGATTCGACAGGTTGAACAGTTTTTTTGCGTAGACACTGCCCATGACCGCGAACTGGAGCAGGTAGTGCGGCTTGCAATCGACATTTGCACCCATGTCGACGAAGACCGTGTACCCGCGATAGCTTGGAAGCACGCCGACAATGGCAGGACGAAAAACACCCGGGAGTTTGCGGAGCACGAACATGGAAAGCGCCATCATCGCGCCGGAATTCCCTGCACTGACGACGGCGTCCGCTTTGCCGCTGCCGACCAGGTCGATCGCAACGCGCATGGAAGCGTCTTTCTTCTTCCGGAGGACGTTTGCCGGGGATTCATCCATGGCGATGACTTCCCCCGCATGGACGATCTCTATGCCGCTGCTGACCCCTTTCAGTTTTGTCCTGTCACCGACGAGGATGACCTCGATTCCCTGGCGGGAGGCTTCGTTTGCAGCCTTGATTTCAATGTCGGGACAGAGATCACTGCCGAAAGCATCGAGCGCAACTCTCATGATTGTTTATATTTCCTCGACCTCGACGACCTCTTTTCCTGCATAGTACCCGCAGGTCGGGCACACGTGGTGCGGCTTCATGAGCTGATGACACCTCGGACATGCGACCAGTGCCGGCGCGCTCAGCTTGTGGCTGGATCTTCTCTTTCCTGTTCTTGCTTTCGAATGTTTCCTCTTGGGCTGTGCCATAGTTACTCCTTCGTTATAGTTTTATCTTTTTCAACTGGTTTTTGAAAGTACTGCTGTCCCTGGTGCTGGTGCAGGAATGTTCCGGGTGTTCGTTCAGGTTCGTTCCGCAGGAGGGGCACAGTCCTTTGCACCCGGGGGTACAGAGGGGATACTGCGGCAGCCCCATCATGACCTGCTCAAACACAACGGCTTCGGGATCGAACTCGTCGTGGACGTAGAATTCAGCATCAAGGTCATGCTTTGCAATTGCATGGTGTGCGGGAACCGATGTTTCGTAGGGTTCAAGCACAACTGAAAAATCCGCGTCGACGCTCTTCTGGAAGGTTTGAAGACACTTGACGCACCGCATGACGACATCCGCATGGGCACTGCCTTCGATGACGACGGACTTTGTGTACTCCTGCCGGACGGTGACAACCGCTGTCATATCACCACCGATGGACTCCACATCAATCCCGGAATCACCAACCATGTCCATAAACCATGCGTTGTCCTTTTTTATACTGAGCTTTTTTCCGTCTTTCGGAATCTCTTTTATGTTCATAAATGTAAAGCCTGTTCCGGCTTGTATGATTTTTTACCCCTTCAGGATGAGCATGAGGCACTCCTGATATCAAGGAAGGCTTGTGATCCTTATTGAATATCTCTTTGCTATTGTCAAGTATACTCCGCAGGCAGGGGTGCCCGGCCGTGATTCCCGGCGGATGTCCCGAATCCGCCTACTGCAGGTTCTTGACCCGGAGTTTCAGTTTCGTGTTGCCGACGGTTATGATATCCCCGTTTTTTATCTTCGTAGTTGTTATACGCTGGCCGTTGATGTACGTGCCGTTGGTACTTGCAAGGTCCCGGATAAAATAGGTGTCCCGCGACCACGTTTCAATCACTGCATGCTTTTTCGAAATATTCTGGTCATCAATGATGAGGTCCCCGTCCGTCCTTCCGATGACGACCCGTCCGCTCACGAACTCGTAGGCAGTGCCCTTCTGCTCCCCGTCGATGATATCGAGGTAGATCTGCTGCTTGTACGGCAGCTTGAATTCAACGTCATCAGGTCTCTGGATGCGTGTCGTACCCTCGGTAGCGGCGATCTCGTCTTTCAGGAGAATGGTCCCTCCGGCGTTTTCCGGCAGGGTCTCCGGTGATTCGAAAATCGTTATCAGGAGGCGGGTGTTGCCGATGGAAATCTCATCCAGGTGCTTCAGCTCCTCTTCTTTGACCTGGCGGGTGCCGATGAACGTTCCGTTGGTGCTGTCGAGGTCTTTCAGAACGATCCTCCGGTCATGGAGCTGGATCATCGCATGCTTCCTCGATGCCTGGGCATCGTTGAGGACCATGTCCGCGTTCTCACGGCCTATGGTGAAATCAGGTTTGTCGACCTGCACGGTTTTCCCCACATCTTTGCCCTCGAGTACAGTCAGGGAAACCCTCAGCCCGCGGGGAAGTTGCTGTTCCCCGGTGTTCATCCCCATGAGGGTGGTGCTGGATAATGATTCTGATACGATCGTACGCTTGCACGAAGGGCAGGCGATACCTCCCTTCTCAAAGGTGTCTATGTCAAAACTGTTGCCGCAGTAGGGACATTTTATCTGCATATGCATCACCTCTTTTGTTTTTTGTTAAACGCATGCCTTCTGAGTGTGGTCGTCGCTTCATCAATAATGGTATCAACATGGGAAATTTCCGACAGTATGTTCCGTTTCGCAGATGTCATGATTCCGGCTGTCTCATCTGCCTTTTCCCTCGGCCGCTCATGCGCCCGTACCAGGGATTCTACGACATCGCCTGCCTTTTTATAGCGCTCTTCCGGTTTTTTAGAAAGTGTTTTCAATAAAACTCCGTCGACATGAAGCGTCAGCGCGGGATTGTAGGAACTCGGGGGATGGGGGGGTTCGTTTAAAATCCGGTAGGTAACCGCATGGGGGGTACTTCCTGAAAACGGCTTCTCACCCGCGATGAGGTAGTAGATCATGACCCCCAGGGAAAAGATGTCCGTGGTCGAATCGAGGGGTCCGCCGAGGATCTGCTCGGGAGACATATACGATGGTGAACCGATTATCCCCGAATCCTGGGTCGATGACGTATCAAGGATCCGGGCAATGCCGAAATCGGTTATTTTGGGGACGGAATCTCTGGTAATAATGATGTTGTCGGGTTTTATGTCACGGTGCACGATACCCATATCGTGGGCGTAATCGATGCCGCGTGCGATACCATGGATGATCGGATACAGCTCCTCCAGGCTGAATTTCCCTTTCTTCTTCCTCAGGGACTCCAGCGATTCACCTTCGACGTACTCCATGACCACGAAGGGAAGGATGTCATTTCCGTAATCGTAGATGGTAACGATATTCTGGTGGTTCAGCCTCCCTGCGGACCGCACTTCTTTCAGCATGCGGTTTGAAAGTTCTTCCCTCTTTACAGCATCGAGAGAATTGGCTATATCGATTGTTTTTATTGCAATCTTTCTGTTGATAACAGGGTCATGGGCAAGATAAACAACCCCCATTGCACCCCTGCCGATCTCTTTTTCTATTTCATATCTGGAGATTTTGTTCAGCGTCATGACATTGCTTCATAGTACATTTAATATTCCGGTATGTCAAAGGATTATCTTTTCAGTGCGTCGACTGCCGCTGCACGGTTGTCCGTGATGTTGCCGGAAGGGGGAAAGATGGTCCAGTCAGACGATATCCCAGGGCCTGGGCATGAAGATGTCGTTAAACCTGCCGAGTGCATACCGGTCCGTCATGCCCGCTATAAAATCGGTAATCCGCCGTTCCAGGGTGTCCTGTACCATGTTGAAAACGGCTTCTTTTTCAAACAGGCCGGGATTGGTTTTGTAATGATTGAAGAGTTCGTTGAGGATCTTTTCGCACTTCATCAGGTCACCATGGACAGCAGCGCTCTCGTACACGGCTTCGAACAGAAAATCCCTCATGGTGTTGAGGGCAAACAGTACGTCATCGGTTATGCCGATGGTCTGATAATCAAGTTCCTGTGTTTTCAGGATGACCCCCTTGATCATGGTGTCGATCCGTTTTGAATAGGTGTTTCCGAGGATTGCAACGGCTTTTGCCGGTAGGTCGGCATCTTTGATGACGCCGGCGCGGATGGCGTCGTCGATGTCGTGATTGATATAGGCAATGATATCCGCAAGTCTCACGATCCTGCCTTCGAGCGTGACAGCGGTGACATCCGGCGATGTTGTTATGATGGGTCCCTTGCCCTTGGAATGTTTTGCGATGCCGTCCCTGACCTCGAACGAAAGGTTCAGCCCCCTGCCGTCACGCTCGAGGAGTTCGACGACGCGCACACTCTGCTGGTAGTGCCTGAACCCCCCGGGATTGAGCCTGTTCAGGACGGACTCGCCGGCATGACCGAACGGCGTGTGTCCCAGGTCGTGCCCCAGGGCTATTGCCTCGGTCAATGATTCATTGAGCATCAGCGAACGTGCAATCGTCCGGGCGATCTGCGTTACTTCCAGGGTGTGGGTGAGTCTTGTCCTGTAGTGATCCCCCGTGGGCAGAAGCAGTACCTGTGTCTTGTACATCAGCCTTCTGAAAGACTTGCTGTGAAGGATCCTGTCCCGGTCATGCTGGAATATGGGGCGCACATCACACGCAGGCTCTGGCACGGTTCTTCCCTTTGAGTGGACGCTCAGCATGGCCCTTGGGTGCAGGACCTGCTGCTCCTGCTGTTCTAACATTTCCCGGATTAGCATGGATCTGTGTATCCTTCTTTATTCATTGACCAGGCTGAACGATTTATCCCGCCGTTGACGTTGCCGTTGGCGGGACTCCTGAATCGCCCCCCGAACTTCCCGCGTTGTCTGCCCCGCAGACGGGAAGAAGGAGATCGTACGCCTCTTACTTCAACGGCGGAGGCGGCTGTGTTATGGCCACACTCAAATTGGCAGCAGAATCGGAGGGGCTCAGCATGTCCCTGGTCAGGAACAGGCTGGTGTTGCCATGACAGTTTGTGCATGACGATGCCTGACCGCCGCCGTTCTGCGGAGTGATCAGCTGAATGTTGTGCGGCGATGTCGTTTGCCATGTCGGCACGGAATCAAAACCGTTGAGAAGATCAAAGCCGAAATAATCGAACGTATCCCTGGTGATCGGATAATGACGTACGGTCGTGTATACATAGGGAAGCTGCGGCAGGATGTTATACCCGATTCTGAAGTCCGTGACCGTCATTCCTGCAGCACCGATGTAGGTATCACCGGAAAATGCACTCGTGTAGTCGTACGTATTCTCATAGGGCTGTGCATGACACACCGTACAGTACAACGTTTTCATCTGCGCAATATTGTGGTCTGCAATACCGGACGTTCCAGTGGTAACGTCCGTATGGCACATGCCGCACTGGGGCATCTCCTGTACGTCCCACATAGTCGTAGAGGTGATGCCGTCCCCGTGGATGCCGTTTCCATGACAATCGATGCACTGCATACCGTTAGGATATCCCTTGACGGGCAAAGAATGAAGGTCCGGGGCCTGACCCGTTAACCCCAGAAACTCATTCGCCTGATCTTTGTGGCACTGGGCGCACGTCTGCTGCATCGGAGGTACGGGCATGAAGGTGTGGCCTGAGATAAGCCCGCCGGTCAGAGGTTTTGCAACGTGGCAGTTTCCGCACGACGCATGGCATCTCTGGCAGTCTGTCTTGTCCGGGGTGTCCAGGTTGTTGTTGTACGGGCACGAGACCTGGTGCAGGTAGGCCTGCTCTCCCGCTAGGGTATAGTGGAGGCTGGTTGTATAGCTCTGGACAATACCGGCATGGCAGTTGGCGCATACCGTCTGGGGGTTCAGTGAAGGGTCGACCACCATGCCGTCATGTGCCTGCTGCATGGATCCTGCCGCAGGGTCGCCCTTATGACAGTCGACACATTGCAGGAGACCGTGCGGAGAATCGAAAAAGCCCTGGGTAACGAGAAAATCGGCAGTATTGATGGATGGATCCGAAGCCTTCAAAGCCTGAGTATTGGTATGACATGACCTGCACGTGTCCGTGGTGCTGAGGTGGCTCTGTCCGCAGCCCGTAAATATGAATGCAAGGGCAACAAATAAAAATATTTTTTTCATACTACCTCCGTCTGACGAAGATACTTATACTGGTTTTGTAAAAATTGCAACGGATCTCAACGAAGATCTGCCGGTCTGCAGGGGCCGGCTGCGGACCCGGCCCCTGCATGCAGTGCTGCGACGACATCAGAAATAATAGTGGAACCCCGCATTGACGGAATCTGCTTCGACGCCGAACGCTGTACCGTATTGATTGAGATATTTTACGCCAAGATCGAGTTCCAGGTTAAACCCGAGGTTCGGCAGTCCCTGAAAGAAGAATTCAATACCGCTCAGACCGCAGAAGCTGAACCCCGTTTCAGTACCCGCAGGTGCCGGCTCCGTGAAAACATCAGCACCCCCGCCTGCATACAGGTTCATATTGGTTTCTTCAATAACATTGTAAAGAAATTTTCCACCGACGCCGAATGACGTCTGATTGCTGCCGTGGTAAGGGGCAAAATTGAGAAAAGCTAAATCGCCCTGCACCCCCATGTCTCTGTTGATCCAGTAGCGTACCGAGGCAGCATCGAGCCGGTTTGAAAGCCCTATCTGCGAGTTGAACCCCGCCCCGATCCTCTCGGACAGATCCTTCGCCATTGCATTCGGCGCTATCAACAGACACAGTACGGTGACGAAATATACGAACCTTGTTTTCATGTTCTCTCCTTTTCAGAACTAAATTTCAGGAAAAGTCTATCAGAACACAGGACCTTGGCAAGTAATTTAACACCATTATTTCCAAAGGGGCTCTGTTACGATCCATCGGGATGTTCGTCTAAGAAATACTACGCTACTGGTAGAAGGAGGTTTTTATGAAAAGGCTGTTCGTAACCATGCTGCTGGCTGCTGTTGCACTGTATGGGTGCTCGGGCAGTTCAGGTTCATCGCATAAGGCTCAACCGTCTCCATCATCCTCTCCCTCGATTTCATCGATTGCACCCCAGTTCGGATGGACGAATGCAGACACCAATATTACAATCGCCGGCGCAAACTTCAGTCCGTCTGCAGCTGTGACGTTTTCGCCGTCGGGTTCTGCTGCCGGCGTGTCACTGACCTATGTCGCCTTTGTATCATCATCGCAGCTTCAGGCCGTTGTTCCAAAGGGCATGGCCGTCGGGTGGTATGATGTGACTGCAATCAATCCAAACGGCGGAAAAGGTACCTTGCAGAGGTCTTTTTATGTGTCTCAAAATCCGCCGCCGGTGATAACGGGCATTGCGCCTGCTTCAGGTTCATCAAATGCCGCGACACAGATAACCATTACCGGGAGTTACTTTGCATCAAACGCTACGGCGACCACCCTCGACAGCACGGGCTCTGCACTGCCGTGCAGTATCAGCTCGCAAAGCTCAACCCAGATCGTCTGTACCACGCAGGTCCTTCCGACAGGGGTTTATCTTATTCGTGTTACCAACACTTCGGATGGAACCTTTTATGATTTTTCAAGTTTCGTCGTCACAAATCCTGCGAGCAACCTCGGCGGATTTTCGACATCATCGCAAAGCCTCATCATCGGCAGGCAGGGGCTTGCTGCAGTTACGGGGAATGACGATATCGGCGACCGGTTCATCTATGCGGTCGGCGGGGATGTCGGTTCGGGAGGTAAAACCCTCGACAGCGTCGAATTCGATCTTCCGGACATGTTCGGCAATCTCGATCCCTGGCAGCTGACCTCGCCCCTCATCTACAAAACCACCGGTGCTGCTGCAGTTCAATTCAACGGTTATGTGTACGTACTCGGCGGGCTTACGACGTCAGGATATACGGCAGCCATAGAGCGCGCCAAAATTCTCACCACGGACAGCGCGCCGGTGATCACGTTCAAAGGCTTGACTGTTCTTGCCGGCGGTTCTCTTCCTTCGGGTACGTGGGTTTATGCGGTTTCTGCAAACCTGCCCACGGGAACGACCAACATAGGAGAAAGCCTGCCTTCACCGGTGGTTTTTACCACGACGGCATCAACAGGCTCGATCCAGCTCTCATGGCCGGCGGTCAAGGTCTGGAACCCTGTGAGTCAGGCATTTGTGAATGCGACGGGATATAACGTTTACAGAAATGTCGCGGGCAGTTTCAGACCCGTGCTGATAGCATGGAACGTACCATCGACGGGGTTTACCGATAACGGAAATTATGCCCCTATCCGTATTATGGACGCAACCTCGGGCTTTCCCGAAGCGCTGCAGGACCCGGTCATAACAGATGCCGTGCCATCCTCAACGGGCGGAACAGTATCGCCGGGTACCTATGACTACAGTGTTTCCGCTGTGAATGATCGCGGGGAAACGGCAGCGCTGGATACCACGTCCGTTACGACCACGTCGAATACCTCAACGGTGACCCTTACTTTCAGCGCCGTTCCGGGAGCAGAGTACTACAGGGTTTACAGAAGCCCGTATCCTGGTGCAGGCCGCGAGACGTTGCTGATGCCCGTTGTCTTGAACACGACGATCACGGATGACGGCAGCGTGCTTCCGGTCACGACGACCACCCTGTCCGGTGGTTATATCCTGCCCTTACCCTACGGCAGCCTTGGACCGTTCAGAAACGTTTCCGTAACCCTGTCCGCTGCACGCGGCTACCTCGGCGCAGCAGTCGGTCATACGCAGACCGGTACTGTATACGGGTATGCCGTTGGCGGAACTTCGGACGGCTCTACAGGGCTCAGTACCGTTGACGTAATGCAGCTGACGGCCTCGCCGATAACGTCGGCAAGTCCCGCATCCGGGAGCCTCGCTGCATCGACGTATACCTATGCTGTTACAGCCCTGACGCCGGACGGTGAACTGCCGAATGCGGGAACACTCGTGACGTCCGTATCGACCGGCGGTATACAGCTTGCATGGCAGTCAGTGCCGGGTGCTTCGTCGTACAATGTGTACAGAGACACCGGTTCAGGACTTCGGTACATCGCAAACACGGCAGCCCCGGTCTTTGCGGATGACGGTTCTTTGTCACCGGTTCCAGGGAGCAGACCAATGGGAGGAGGGATCGGTCCTGTTGCCACCACGTCGGCTCTTCTCGCCCCTCGGTTCCAGCCCGGAGTACTTTCTTCGGACAAGTCCAACCTGCCGCTTGCAGTAACGGACAGCTCCGGCTACCTCTATGTCGCAGGCGGTTACAATGCAGGTGTCCAGAATACCATCGAAGTTTCCCGCATCCAGGGCGACGGCAGCCTGGAGCCGTTTACAGACGTCCAGAAGAATACCAACACGACCCCCCAGACATACACGATCACCGGGGCATTTTTCCTGCAGGATTCGAACAACTATATGTACATATTTGGCGGTTACTCGACCCATGTGACTCAGGCAGTGCAGGATTTTGAAGTAACGCCGACGCCGTATAAGATGGCGACAAACGCCAACGGTGCTGGACTTTCCAATCCACGGTATCTTGGTGGCGGGGTACTGCTCGGGCCTTACTTCTACTTCATCGGCGGAACGTCAAACGGTTCGCCTGCGACCCTATCGAGCGATACCGTACTGAATACGGTGGAGCAGGTTATCTACTAAGCACCACAGCTGAGGACAGCTTAAAGATCCTTGTAACTCGGGCGGGGTTCACCCCGCCCGCACTTTTTTAAGTGTTAATGGAAACCCCGGTTTGTCCGTGACGAGTATACTGCATTGGCTTTTGTTACCATTTTAAAATAACCCAGTCTAACAGAATAATATCTATTATAAAGGAGGGTTATATGCACAAATCCGTTGCGTTTATTGGGTGCTTGTTTCTGACGACACTGCTACTTTCAACAAGTGCCTGGGCAAAAGAGTATTCAATGAGAGATGTAGCACAATCATCGGAAGTCACAAAAAACAAAAACACCTATTTCGATGCAGGGATAGGGGCAATGCTTTTGCCATTTTCTTCTTATAAAGCAGGCTTTTCTGTTGGTATAGAAGGCGGCGAAACGATTTATCATTATCGGCATTCGGTGCTGTCCGTTGGACTTGGTATTGATTATTATCCACTTTCAAAGTCTGGTTCAACAACATCCCGGCAGACTGGAAGTATAAGCTATAATATGACAGGCTATGCCCTGCCCATACTGTTGAAAGGCGCTTATACGTATAAATTGAACGATCGGATTGATGTGTATGGAGGCATTGGACTGGGCATGATGGTCTCAAAGGTCGATACATCCATTTCCGGTTTTGCATCCGTAAACGAACAGAGCGGCACCTTTGCTTTTTCGATCTATCCGGGTATTAGGGTCAATAGGCTCGGTCCGGGTGCACTATTTGCAGAATTCAATTTCATATCATCATCGGCAAGCTACCTTACAACGGGCTCCGCAAATATCGGGGGCATGCTGTTTCTAATCGGATACACTATATTTTTTTAGGAGGGCAATATGAAAAAGCTTATATCAATATTTTTATTCATGGTTTCTGTATCTTACGGTTGTTCAAAAACAATAACGGGACCAGCACCGCAACCGGTATCTGTATCACCGGAAGCGGGCTACAACCAGAGTGCGATACCAGTTACCATAACGGGTACGGGCTTTCAGGCTGTTCCGGCAAATATCCTTTCCGGTAACCTTACAATAAAGCTGCCTCAGGTATACCTCGGTACATCGCCGGTCACCTATCTGACCGTAACAAAAGTATCTGATACGGTAATTGATGCAACGGTGCCGTCAGGAATTCCGGTAGCCGCAGGCACCTGGGTTACCTACAGCGTTACCGTGGTTAACCCAACCGGCAAGAGCGGTACACTGAAAAACGCTTACATCGTTTCCAGTTATCCCCCCCCATCTATTACCAGTGCATCGGTGTGTAGCAGAACGGGGACTGTTGTTGTAAACATTGGCGGATCGAACTTTTTCGGTATACCCGGTGTTGTCTTGATATCATCGACGGGAAATGTAATAACGACGACGGTAAACTCGGTTTCCGGAACGTCTATAACAGCTACGGTTGTTTCGGGCCTCAGCACAGGAACGTATACGGTTGTTGTAACCAACCCTGACTCACAACAAGCAAGTACGGTTATTTCCGAAACACAGATCCCTGCGTGTATCTCGCCATCCATATCATCAATTTATCCGATGTTCGGGTGGACAAACGCCGATACCAATATAACGATAAGCGGTACAAACTTCAGCTTCCCTGCAACGGTTTTGTTTGCGCCTGCCGGTTCAACCTCCAGCGTTAAACTGACCTACGTTGCCTTTATATCATCTTCACAGCTTCAGGCTGTCGTGCCGCAAGGTATGGCAATTGGATGGTATGGTGTTATAGAGCAAAATCCGGACGGGCAACAGTCGGTTTATTCTCACGGGTTCTATGTTTCTGCCAACCCGCCACCGGTTATAACGGGTATTGCACCTGCTTCAGGCTCGTCTAATGCCGCGACTCAAATAACGATTACCGGAAATTACTTTGCTTCCAATGCAACGGTAACAACCATAGATAGTTCGGGGAATGCATTGCCGTGCAGCATAAGCTCGCAAAATTCTTCCGTTATTGATTGCACGACGGGGGTACTCTCCACCGGTGTTTATCTTATCAGGGTTACCAATACATCCGATAATACCTATTATGATTTCTCAAGCTTTGTCGTAACCAACCCTGCAAACAACCTCGGCGGGTTTTTGACCTCATCCCAGTCGCTTATCATCGGAAGGCAAGGCAACGCTGCCGTAACTGGCAATGATAACATAGGCAATAGGTTCATATACACTATCGGGGGCGATGATGGCATAGGTGGTCATACACTCGACAGTGTAGAAGTGAATATTCCGGACAGGTTCGGTATGCTCAACACATGGAACATAACATCACCGCTTATTTACAAAACGACCGGTGCAGCCGCGTTCCGGTATAACGGTTATGTGTATGTACTCGGCGGGCTTACGCCATCCGGCTATACCAGTGCAATA
>JAJYLM010000145.1 GCA_021787655.1 bacterium | reverse complement strand
GGCACAGCAGTGTTTTGTCGCGACCGTCAATGCGGACGGTACACCGAATATCGGTCCAAAGAGAAGCACCCGGGTCATCGATGATGAGCATATCGCTTATAACGAGGCAACCGTAAAGCAGACCTGGAACAACGTGAGCAAGGGTTCGAAGGTGGCAATCGCCGTTGTCGACAGGGAAAAACTCAAGGGTTTCCGCTTTGTCGGGACACCGGAGATCGTGACCTCAGGCAAGCTCTATGAAGACGCCGTGAGTATGGCGCAGAAGATAGGCAGACCGGCTCCAAAGGCTGTCGTATCTATCAAAATAGAAAAGATCTATAATCTCGGCATACCGGGCGCCGGGGATCAGATCGCATAGCTGTTCGCGGTCCGCAGCGGTTCAGCTGCGTTTGTGCTGTCTTCCGGCAATAAGTGTTTTGACCTTTTGCTGTGCGCCGCCGGGGATCCAATTCCCGTGTCCCGGACAGAGCGCATTGAAATTCAGCTCTGAGATTTTTTCTATGGAGCGCCATGCCTGATCCATATCGCCGGTAAAATATTTCAGCGGTCCGGTCAGCCGGTCAGACCGGTTATTGAGTGCGTCGCCGCAGAAAAGCGTACCGCTCTGCGTATCCAGGACCGAGAGGGAACCGGGGGTATGCCCGGGCGTATGGACTATCTTCAGACCCGGAAAGCCGGGGACCGGTGAACCTTCTTCCAGAGCTACAGCTTCAGGAGGGGGATTGTATTTCCAAATATGCGTGGTGACGAACACGGACAGCTTTTCCATCGCATACCGAGGCTTGGGAAAGGGTTCTTTGCCCAGTAAAACGCCGAGATCGCCCTTGTGTACGTGGAGCTTCGCATAGAGCCTCGCCAGGAGTGCCCCGCTCGATCCCGCATGATCGGGGTGTGCATGAGTTATGATCACTGCCTCGATATCGCAGGGTTTCACCCGTATCGACGCAAGCTCATCAAGGATATTATTGGCCTTGCCCGGCGTTGCAGTATCGATAATCACGGCGCTTTTGCCGTGGACTATCGCATACATGTTTACAAACTTGCCGGACTCCAGCAGATAAACGGTATCGTTGAGTTTTTTCATACAACCTTTCATAAATCATTTGGCACCTTCAGTCAATCGGCGCGGTTATCAGCGTGAACAACTGACAGTCCATGACACGGACGTCATGAGTGCAGGAAGATTCAAATTGGCTTTTTGCCGTTTTTTCCTGTATACTGTTTCCAGCTTCTGAGAGAAGCACGACCAACCGGGGAGATGGTATGATGTTGACAGAAAACATGCCCTTACATTTTAAGGACGAACAGGGAAACACGCTGGTACATCTGGCGGTACTTGAACCGTATGATGTGTTTAAAAAAATAGTATCGAAGCCTGAGTGCCAGGAAGCGCAACGGATAAACGCACAGAACAAAGACGGCGACACCCCGCTGCACCTCGCAATAAAAAACAATGCCCTGGATAAGATCAGGGACCTCGTGGAGGCAGGGGCAAAAACCAATATCAGGAATAAAGCAGGGCTCGACGCCATGGGGCTGGCAAAAAAAGAGGATGAACCGGATATTATCGAATACCTCGAAAGTGTTATGATTGCCATCTATGATTAACGCTGACTATCGGACAACTGCGTACCGCATGCTCAGGACTCTGCGGTCCATGAACGCTGCATTGATGATTGAATATTTTTTGACTGGGCATCCATAAACGATGACCAACAATGAGGAAAGGAGAACACCATGGCACAGGTAAAAGGCGTTCCGATTCTCGGGCTTATTAAGTTTATCAAGAGAGACCCCCAGCATATTCTGGACAAGGTCCTGGCGGTCCTTCCCGCCGACACGTCGAAATACATGAGCGAACACATCGTCCAGACAGCGTGGTATCCGTACAAGATGTACACTGACCTGCTGCATGCACTCGACAAGGTCGCCGGCAAGGGTGATCTCTCCTACTGCATAGAGCAGGGACGGCTCGGTGCGCAGCATGATCTGTCGACGATCTACAGGATCTTTCTCACCTTTTCCGGACCAAAGCTCTGGCAGACCCGGGCAATGAGTGTCTGGAGCAGTTATTATGATACCGGCAAGGCGGAGATCTCTATACCGGACAAGGACCAGGCGCTGTTCACCATTACGGACTTCCCGGATATCGATATGGCACACGTCAAGAGTGTGCAGGGGTGGAATGAGCAGTTTCTTATCATCTGTAAATATCAGAACGTGAAGTCCGAGATCACGAAGTGCCAGTGTTACGGCGACCCTATCACCGAACTGCACTTCACCTATACATCAAAATAGGCACACCGGTGGCGGATAATCGGGGGAAAGAACTGCCGTGAAATCATACCGCAAAGAGCTGTGGTTCCAGGTGCCGGCAAGGACAGCGTTCATCAACATTACCGGACAGGTGGAGCAGTGCCTCAGGGAGAGCGGGATCATCGAGGGTATGGTGCTGGTCAATGCCATGCATATAACGGCATCTGTTTTCATCAATGACGATGAATCAGGTCTGCACCACGATTTCGACGTATGGCTGGAGAAGCTCGCGCCGCATGAACCGGTTGCTTCTTACCGCCACAACACAGGAGAAGTGAATGCAGATGCGCACCTCAAGCGTCAGATCATGGGCAGAGAGGTCGTCGTTGCGGTTACGAAGGGCAAACTGGATTTCGGCCCCTGGGAACAGATCTTTTACGGTGAGTTCGACGGCATGAGAAGGAAACGGGTGCTGGTCAAGATTATCGGGGAGTAAGCATGTCTGATACGTTTGTAACCGTGGAAACGTTCTACCATGAGTATGAGGCGCTGATCGTCAAGGCGAGACTCGACGCAGAGGGCATCGAGAACAGGCTTGCCGATGCAAACATGGGCAGTATGTATCCAGGCGTCGTCGGGGTACGCCTGCTCGTCCGGGAAGACGACCGGGAACGGGTACGAAGGATCCTCCTCAAGGCACAGTTCACCAACGTCAACGAATAAGTTCTCTCGCAACTGATACGTTATCTGACTATACGTTTATCTGACAGGTGTTGACTGCCCGCAGGCCCGGGTTGACGGCGGGGTAAGATAGAGGTAAATAAGGAGTCCTCGCTACGGGCTCGAAATTTTATTGAATTTTCAAAAAGAGCAATCAAATTAAAAGGGAGGTAACCAATATATGCAATTCAGAGCATTTGAAAAGGGTATCGAAGTGAACGGCACGACTGTTTTTGCCGTCGTTGACGGTATCGGTGCGTTCAAGTCACTGGCAAAAAAGTATCTGCTCGAGGCAGGAATCGGCACCGAAAAGAACGGAGAATATGTCATCGATTTGAACGGCTGGTATTCACATGAGAACTGGCTCAAGGCTTTTCAGAATATCGCCAGGGATATCGGAGATTCCGTGCTGAAAGAAATAGGCATGAAGATTCCGGAGAACGCGCAATTTCCGCCGTGGGTACAGGATATCGACAGCGCGATCAAGTCAATCGATGTCGCATACCACATGAATCACAGAAAAGACGGGAAGGTGCTGTTCGATATAACGACCGGGAAGATGTTCGAAGGGATCGGACACTACGGGTATGAAAGGGTCAAGGACGAACATAAAATCATAAGCGCATGCAGAAACCCTTACCCCTGTGCTTTCGACGAGGGGATTATTAAGTCAATGGCGAAGAAATTCGAGGCCAAGGCAGTCGTCCACCACGATAATACAAAGCCGTGCCGTAAAAACGGCGCCGAGAGCTGTACCTACATCATTACCTGGTAGACGGAAGCTTCCACCCGTCAGGAAGCGCGTCATGTTCTGTAAGCTGACGTTGTGTTAAGGTGCATGAGCAGCTGGTTGAGCTACGCCCCGGACATAATGCTGTGGATAATCTTTTTCCCCAGATCGGAGTATTTGGATGAAGAATTGTTTTTGTATGTTTCAGAGATCCCGATAAATACTTAGATATATCTGCGCGTTTTGGAACAATATGCATCAAATGCAGCGCCAAATCGCGTTTTGAGAAACTCTTCTTCGTTCTTGATTATCCTATGGTGGATTACGATACCTGTAATTCCCAGCGCTACAACGATAATATCCGCCGTAAAGATTATACTTGCAATGATCATGAGATAAATCCCGAGATATGAAGGATTGCGGCTGAATCTGAAAATGCCCCGGGTCTTTAACGCCGTTGTTCCATCCGGAAGCACGGGAGTATTGGCTTCGGCAAGGTAGAGATGAGCGATCGTTGACAGGACAAAGCCGGCAACAAACAAACTGGCCGCCAGAACGTCATAGCCTGCCGGAAGGATGATCATCCTTATGTTATGACCGCTTGCCTGGAGAACTGCCGCTGACCATGTCAGTAAAACCGATATTTTTCCAATTGCGAACAACTGTTTGTCGACGGGTAAGTTCCCCCCGGAATTGTGTTCCTTCTTTACGAACATCTTTTCCAGCAGCTTGTTTGTAACAAAAAACAAGATAAAGACCGTTATAAAAACTATGTTAATCAGCATGTTTTTCTTTTACCACATTCTCTATTTTTATAATAGCCATTGTTTAAAATTCATTATACATTTTTTTGTATTCAAGGATCGCGTACCCCCATTTTCTCATGCTACGTGGTACGATACAGGTATGAATTAGAGAGGCGGGGGGTTTGCTCTGTTTTTATCTCTTTTTTTTAACCGCGAGACACTCTCTGTGCACGCGTCATGGTTTTCGGGGTAACGTTACAGGTTCAATATCTTTTTTAAGATACCATCTACTTTTTGCAGTACTTCTTCGTCTACCTGTCCCCACCTTTTCATAAACCGTTGAACAGAGACCGATTTTATTTGATCGCACCGTATAATCGAATCATGTTTTATTCCACCTTCAGGCGGTGATATGAAAACGTGCAATCTGAATATCTTGTCCTTTCTGGAAGTCGTAATCGGACATACGACAATCAATCCCCATGGACTCTCATTCAGTTCATTCACGGAAACCACAAGTGCAGGATGCTGGTCTTTTATCTCAGAACCTAGTGAAGGATTAAAATCGACCAACCATATTTCCCCTCGAAGGGGAGCATCTTTACTTTGAAAAACCATCTTTTATGATCTTTTCGAAGATCGTTCTTGACGTTAATTCTTTTTTATTGAGAAAAGCTTTAGCTTCGCTGTCAAAGCCTTCCCAGAAAGATTTTTCATATTCCCTGACCAGCTTATCGAGTAAATCGGTTATACTAACTTTCTCTATCCCGGAGATCTTTTTTAGTTTTTCCCGTGTTTGCTCATGGA
>JAJYLM010000144.1 GCA_021787655.1 bacterium | reverse complement strand
ACATCATAAAATACATTACACTGTAACTATGTAATATTATTAATTAGTTGCAAATACATTGTATTTTAAATGAAAAGGAGGTCAACATGAAGATGATAAGGAAAGCAGGTTTCATGTTCGTGCTGGCCATGGTTTTCATGGCTGGCTGTACAGGTTCAAACGGTAAAAATGGCGCAATAGGCGCGACAGGTCCACAGGGTCCTACGGATCCTACGGTATCATGGGTACTGCCTGTTCAAGGAGCAAACGATGTATACACCGATTCTGTCATAAAGGTAGGGTTTGCAAAGCCTATGGATTCATCAACGATCAATGCATCGACATTTTCGGTATCGACAAGCGGCATCACTGTTACAGGCACCATATCGTACAATGCAGGTTCTCAGACAGCGTTCTTTGACCCGAACGTACCTTTAGCCCAATTCGGCTATTACACAGCGTCCATTTCGACCGGTATCAAGGATTCCTCGGGCAATCCGCTTCCGGCAGCCTACACATGGTCGTTCACGGCAGGAGGGTCATCGACGCCGATGAATCTTTACATTTCGGATTTTGGTGCAGGTGCGATTCTGGTATTCAACACAGCCGGTTCTGCACAAGGGAACATATTCCCGGACAGGAACATTTCAGGCGCTGCTACACTTCTTTTCGGACCGGAAGGCATCTGGCTCGATAAAGCGTCAGACAGGCTGTATGTGGTAAATCTTGGTGCAAACAGCATAGAAATATTTGAAAATGCAGGCACAGCGAATGGCAATATCGCACCGTCAAGGACAATAGTCGGAGCAAGTACCGGCCTCAGTGGCCCTTCGGGTATCTGGTATGATTCGGCATCCGATACACTCTATGTCACCAATCAGTCTGCCAATTCTATCGAGGCTTTCGCCGATGTGAGTACACTCAGTGGAAATGTTGCGCCATCAAGGACGATTTCCGGAAGCAACACGACGCTGCAGAGTCCAATTGGAATCTGGTACGATTCAACGTCCGATGAGCTTTATGTGGCGAACTTTAACGATGCTTCGATAGATATTTTCGACAACGCAAGTACACTGAACGGGAACATTGCACCGTCGAGGATTATATCAGGAAGCAACACGACGTTCGTAGATCCAATTGCGTTATGGCTGGATGATTCTTCAGACCAGTTATACGTAACGGATTATTCAAAGGGTGCTGTGGATGTTTTCGACAACGCAAGCACGGTAAACGGGAACATAGCGCCTTCAAGAATAATTTCCGGGTCCGCTACTACGTTGAAAGTACCGTGGACTATCTGGTTAGATTCATCCAATAACAGGTTGTACGTCAGCAATAGTGGTGGACCGTCTGTACTGGTATTTGACGGTGCGAACGCAATCAATGGCAATGTTGCACCCAGCAGGACGATAAGCGGGGCCAACACAGCTTTTACTTCACCCATAGGGTTGTGGCTGGACATGAATCCATAGGTATTGGTACATGCAAGGTGAACGTGTTTTTCTGAAGTGGCGGGCTTTGAGCCCGCCTTTTTTTATTTGTTGACTCCACCGTACAGGACAGGGGAGTTCTGCTCATGTTAATGCCTTAGATAAAGTCCAAGCTTTAATTCATATCTCAGACAAAGGTTTTATAGTGCTGGCTGCTGTTGTTTGAGCACGGTCTTTTTAATCTTTTTCAATCCTGCCATCGTTATCATGTTGCCGAGGTTTTCGATCCTGAACGGTTTCTCGATATAAAACAGCGCCCCTGTATTGAATGCGAGTTTTACGATCTCTTCTGTACCTGAGGCTGTCATCATAATAAGAGCAACATCCGGCCATCTGGCTTTTATGGTCTCTGCAAGTTTAACACCGTTCATGGACGGCAGCTTTATATCGGTAACCACGATATCAACATGAGAATTTTCCAATTCTCTCAACACGTCATCATTGTCCTTGACAGCCGTGACCTGCCATTCTGCATTCATCTGCTGCAGGGCATTCGCAACATTTTTTGCAAAATAGATCTCATCGTCAACTATGATAACCTTTTTCATGGTACCTTCTCCTTTCTGTGATCCGGTCGGTTGGGATCACGGTCAATAAACCAGTTGCCTGACCGGGGCCCGTGACAAAGGGAGCGAACTATCCACTGTATAAATGTAGATGTTGTCCTGTATCTTTTCATACTGAATATATGTGCAAAATATATGCCAGAGATATTCGTATTTAACAGCTTGAAATTACGGTATTCTTAATTCTCATCACTGCGAAGGAACATATCTTGTACGTTTTTCATGAAAAAAATGCACTGCACTCGCAACCTCGTACACCGGATGACAGAATTCTGACCTCCGCGACATTCGGAAAAACCGTGATCGTGATCACAGCAAGCAGGGAGTTCAGGGCATTCGAAAAACGCCGTTAAAACTATTTGTCTTGTCTGCTGAAGAGAGTATAAAGGGTGTATGCTGGAAAAGATGTTCGGATTAAAAGACCGCAACACGGACATTAAAACAGAATTTATCGCAGGTACCACCACGTTCATGACCATGGCCTACATTATCCTGGTCAACCCTGCCATCCTGTCGGTCGGCGTGCCGCACGGTGCAGGCATGAACTTCGGTGCTGTCATGGCTGCCACGGCAATCAGCTCTGCGCTCGCGACCCTCCTCATGGGGCTGATTGCCAATTATCCCATAGCGCTTGCACCCGGTATGGGAATGAATGCACTGTTTTCTTTCACGATCTGCGGCGCCATGGGCGTGAACTGGCAGACTGCCCTCGGCATCGTATTTCTCTCGAGCGTGATCTTCATCCTGCTGACATTCTGGGGGGTCCGCGAACTCATATTCAATGCAATCCCCGATACGATTAAATACGCCACGGTTGTCGGTATAGGCCTGTTCATAGCATTCATCGGACTGAAGGACGCGGGCATTGTCGTATCAAACCCCGAAACGTCCGTGGCACTGGGCAGCCTCAAATCGCCGCCCACGCTGATAGCGATCACCGGCATCATCATCATTGCAGCACTCATGTCCATGAACGTAAAAGGATCGATCCTCATCGGTATCATCGTGTCCGGATGCATCGGCTATGCTGCGGGTATCGTGCACTTCGATTTTTCCCGCGGCATCCTGACCCTGCCAAACCTGGGCGCCACCTTCGGCAAGTTGGACGTGAGGGCAGCGCTGACGATGAACTCCATAGGCCCGGTATTTACGCTCCTGTTTTTCTCGCTCTTCGACGCAATCGGCACCCTCGTCGGTGTTACGAAGCAGGCAGGTATCATGCAATCAGGACAGGTGCCCGGGCTGAAGAAGGCATTGTTCGTCGATGCCATAGGATCGACCTTTGGTGCAGTGCTTGGCACATCTTCTGTCACGGCGTACATCGAGAGTGCTTCCGGGACAGCTGCCGGCGGAAGGACAGGCCTTACCAGTGTCTTTACCGCATTGTTTTTTCTGCTCGCTGCATTCTTTACACCCCTTGCGCAGGGGCTGGGACAGGGCTGCCTGGTCAACGGCACATACCTGTACCCGGTGACAGCACCGGCACTTATCATCGTGGGAAGTCTGATGATGTCGACGATCACCGACATCTCATGGTCGGACCCATCGGAAGCATTGCCTGCCTTCCTCACGATCACGACCATGCCCCTCACCTACAGCATATCGAACGGTCTTGCGATCGGTTTTCTTTCCTTTCCGGTCATCAAGCTCCTCAGCGGAAAGGGCAGGAGCGTACACTGGCTCGTGTATGGAATAGCATTCTTTATCCTGCTGAGATTTATATACCTGTAATCTTCACCGAAAAAGGAGATCAACGTGCGAGCAAAGATAATTGGTACCGGTGCCTTCCTTCCCCCGGGTGTTCTGAATAACGAGGCACTTGAAAAAATGGTGGTCACATCCGATGAATGGATCGTTTCGAGAACGGGTATCAGAGAGCGCAGACGGACAACGGACAACGAGGCTTCCTCGGATTTGGCGTACAACGCTGCAAAGCATGCTCTGAAGAATGCAGGGCTGAAACCCGATCGGATCGATCTGGTCTTGATCGCAACCGCCACTCCGGACATGCTCCTGCCATCCACGGGGTGCCTTGTTCAGGGAAGGCTGGGCATCCGGAATGTTCCAGCATTCGACCTCAATGCCGTGTGCAGCGGATTCATCTATGGATTGGCTACTGCCGATGCATTCATACGTTCGGGTGCGTATAAAAGCATACTGCTTATCGGGGTCGATACCATCACAAAGTTCACGGATTACAGCGACCGTACGACCTGTATCATCTTCGGGGACGGTGCAGGCGCAGTCGTCCTGCAGGCGACCAGGGAAAAGAAAGGAGTCATTGGTTCGAGATTGTATGCTGACGGCACCAAATGGGATTACATCCATGTTCCCGGAGGGGGTTCAAGGATACCGTCGTATGCTGCTGCTCCATCGGACTACTATATGATCATGAAGGGACATGACACCTTCAGGGTCGCTGTCAGGGGACTCGAGCAGGCCATCCTTGACCTGCTGAAGCAGACCCGTGTTTCTCTCCGTGACATCGATTTTATCATCCCCCATCAGGCAAACACACGGATCATCGGTGCGCTCGCAGAAAAATTGAAGTATCCGATGGAAAAGATATTCGTGAATATTGAGAACTATGGGAATACATCGGCGGCATCCATACCCATTGCACTGCACGAGGCCGTTGCAGGGAAAAGAATAAGGAACAATGATCTTGTCCTTTTTGCGTCTTTTGGCAGCGGACTTACCTGGGGGGCGAGCCTGGTCAAATGGTGATTCCGGTCACCCCGCCCGTCTGATGCCGGACGCACGGGAGAAAAATGAAAGGGCGGGCGTACGCCCGCCCTTCTGAACATACGGTTATCACTACCCCTGCAGACTATAGCAAAATCTGAAATTGCACGGTGGCCGCGTCCTGGCCCTGCGCATTCACGCCGGCGATCTTGCCGTTTTCGCTGTCCACGAGATACTCTGCCTTGATACTCGCCTCGTGCGCTTTTATCCAGTAATTCACCCCGACGTGGAACCGGGTAAAATTCAGGTAGGTTCCGTCAGACGGCGTCTGGGAGCTTGCAAAGCTGTCGATCTTGATAACAGGCTCGAGCCTTCCCCATCCCACGACCCAGGGAAGCAGGTACCCGAGTTCCGCATACCACGCAGACCCGTCGTTGTAATTGAGCTTGTCATAGTTGTAATTCAGGAACGCTGCCTGGACCGTCAGGACACCGCTGTCGATGGACGGCCACGCGAGAGGATAATCGAGAAACACATCGACGTCATAGGCGCTGTAATTACCGACCTTGGTAAAGTTTACATTTGCCGGGTCATCGGATATGGCACTCGGTTCCTCGTCGTAGCTTGCACCAACCGACAGTATCCGCTTTGCGCCCAGGTAGGTACCGGCGTAGAAGAATCCGAGGA
>JAJYLM010000007.1 GCA_021787655.1 bacterium | reverse complement strand
CGTTAAGAAAGAAAAGTCCCCGCCGACATGCCGTGTGAATCCTTTTTCAGACCTGGTTTGCCAGGGGGAAACCATGTTATTGCTTCATGCTTCCTCTTCGGTGAGAGGCCTGCCATCCGCAACAAGGGACAGTCTCCATTCTGAATAGTTAAGGGTCTAAAAAAATTTAGATCCATCACGCGCACAAGCAGGGACATTATCATACCGTAACCTTCGTTTCTATCATCTTGATCAATTCCTCGATTTTTGCCTCGAGATACAGTGTCCTTTCCTTGTACTTGTTCTCGGTCTTGAATAACTCGTCTGCAATATTCAGCGCAGCAAGAACGGAAAGTACCGCGGTATCCGACATATTGGCATCATTCATCGCGGATTTTAGTTTCTCTTCCACGTACGCGGCAACCTTGCCCACGTATTCCGGCTCATCTTCGCTCATGACGATGAGCTCGATGCCAAGAATATTTATGGTGTACGGTTTCTTCAACAGTCCCCGCCTCTCTTGAGGTTAAATGCTCACCTCATTGAGCGTGGTTAAAATCTTGTCGACTCTCGACAAGGCTTCCTGTTTAAACCTGATCAGCTCTTCCCTTTCCCGTTCCATATCGTCAACCTTTGTTTTCAAGGAACTGTTTTCCTCCTTTAATGCCGTATACTTATCTATGAGATCTCTGATCTTGTGCTCAAGTTCGTTGACCTGCTCTATCTCCATGTTCTGCTCCTTTTCTCTGGGTATAGTACTATTCATAATACGCTATGATGAAGAATGCAAGCCCAATAACAAAACGACAAGAGCTTTCTACGTCCTTTAAAAATACATCTCAAAGCCATTCAACAATCATTTTCTTGACAGGTTTACGCCATTCTTAAATATATAAACTATATTTCAAAATATAGGAGGAACAAAACATGAAAAAACGATTCGGGCTTATGGTAACGGCACTGCTGTTCATGGCAGGCATTGCCTCGGCATCAACCGGCGGCAGCATGCTGAAGGGATGGGTACATCCCGGTGCTGAAACGATAAAGGAGAGCGGCTATCAGGGCGCACAGACATGCGCGATGTGCCACCCCGAAGCATTGAGCGAAATCACCCAGACCGTGCACTGGCATATGGCAACCCCCATCAGGAATGTTCAGGGACTGCCGAACGGTTCATGGTGGGGCATGCTGAACAGGGAATGCGCGCTTGCCGGCTCACTCACCATCTCCAACTGGACTGCTTCGACGAACGGCCATTTTACCGTTCAGGCAGCAGGATGCGGTCTCTGTCACATCGGCAGTCTGTCGATGCCGCCGCTGCCTCCGGGGGCACCGGCCACAGATGCACAGGCAAACACCGTCGACTGTCTGGTATGCCATGCAAAGGACTACAACATGAAAGACCGGCAAACCCTCGTCACGGATGCAACGGGCACACACTGGGGAGAGGACAAATCGCTCAAGGCTGCACTCAGCATCACGAAGACCCCGGACAATGAGGCCTGTCTGAGATGTCATGAGCATGCGTTCTCCTACGACTACAAGCGGGGCACGCCCTATACACCGCAGACCGATGTCCATGCCAGGGCAGGACTTCAGTGTATAACCTGTCACACGACTGAACACCACATGATGCCGAAGGGGCAGTATGAATCCGACATGGCTGCAAACGATCTTCCGAATGTAAAGGTCACCTGTTCGAACTGCCACAGCGACACACCGCACCGGGGAAAGATCGGCAAGGTCCTGAACTCGCATATCGCAAAGATAGCATGTCAGACCTGCCACATACCGGTTGTTGCCGGTATTTCCTATGAAAACTGGGGTAAGCCTGTCAAGGACGATGTGAACGGCAAATACAGCGAACTTTCGAAGTACGACAAGATACCCTCGATCAAAGGCATCTATGTCCCGACCGTCACGATAACGATGGGACACCCTGATTATATCTGGAGGGTTGCAAACACAAAGGCGCATGAGGACGTGCAAAGCTGGATGGCGTTCCAGGTATCCAACATCAAGTCACCCGGTGCAAAGATATACCCGGTGCGCGGCTTAATTCAGGTCCTGCTGTTCGACAAAAAGCTCAAGATGTGGCAGGAACCCGGTATGGGCTTTTTGAAGGACAATCCGCAGATGAAAGACTTCCCCGCCCTGCTCGCGCCCAACCGCGAGATCTATAATAAGACGGGCAATGTCAAGGATGCAATTGACGCAGGCATGAAGCCGTTCGAAGCAATGGGCTTTACCTGGAGCGGCGAGTGGATGGCAATGCAGGTCCCTGGTACATCGTACATCTCGGTGAACCACGCTGTGAGAAAGATTGGTCTCTCCTGCAATAAATGCCACTCTGCTCACGGAGTAATGGACTTCAAATCGCTCGGATACACACCGGCACAGATCAAGGAGCTTGAAAAGCCCCAATAAGACGGCAGTTTTTCTGAGTACATCATATCACGGGCGGACCTCCGGGTCCGCCTTTTTTTATAGGATGAGTTTTGTACAGCGTGAATGTTCCGCGGATTCCCGGCAGAATGAAATCGGTGTACTGGAGGATATTATGAACGCGCGAACAGGGACGCTATCCTGTCCAGGATCACATCCGCGAGATCGGTCTTGCGCATGAGCGGGAAATCTTCCGTGGTCCCGTCCCTGCCGATGATGATCACCTTGTTCGTGTCAGCTTCAAAACCGCTGTTCTTCTCCGTGACGTTGTTTGCGACGATCATATCCATGTTTTTCTGCCGTAGTTTTTCCCGCGCGTATTGTTCAACATTCTCCGTTTCAGCGGCAAACCCGACGATGATCCTGTCACCCTTGCCCTTGGACACGGACGACAGGATGTCCCTGGTCCTTTCAAGGCTGATATCAAGGTGGTCCGCCGTTTTTTTTATCTTCTGCGGACTCGTGCTCGAGGGGGTAAAATCGGAAACGGCACTCGACATGATAATGCAGTCTGTCTTCCTGAAAGAGGCGTTGACCTGTTCAAACATCTGGTGCGCTGATTCGACCTCGACATAATGTACACCGTACGGGGGTTTTATGTTGACCTTTCCGGAAACAAGCGTAACATCGGCGCCCCGCATCCGAGCCGCCCTGGCAATGGCATATCCCATCTTCCCTGACGACGGATTGGAAATGAACCGGATTGGATCAAGGTATTCCCGTGTCGGTCCTGCAGAGACAAGCACCCGTTTTCCCTGAAAATCTTTCCTGGTCAGCAGCAGCTCTATCTCATCAACGATCTGATCGGGTTCGGCCAGCCTGCCCTTCCCCTCGTACCCGCACGCGAGCCAGCCCTCGTTCGGTTCTATAAAATGATACCCGAGCTGTCTGAGCCGTGCAATATTGTCCTGCACAACGCGGTTGTCGTACATATGGACATTCATGGACGGAGCAAGCAGGACGGGTTTCGTCATCGCAAGCATCATCGTTGTCAGCAGATCGTCAGCTATGCCGTGTGCGATCTTTCCGATGATGTTTGCCGTTGCCGGTGCAATCACTGCGATCGATGCATCGTCGGGCAGGGCGATGTGCTTGATCTCCACACCCGAGACAAGATCAAAGGTATCCGCGAGAACCGGATTGCCGGACAATGCCTGGAAGGACATCCTGCCGATGAACTTTTCCGCATGTTCTGTCATGACCACATTGACGACGGCGTTCTGCTTCGTCAGCAGCCGTACAAGCTCCAGGGACTTGTATGCCGCAATGCCTCCTGCTACTCCTAACAATATGTTTTTGTTTTCAAGCTTCATTTCTGTAAACACCTGTTAAAAAAGGATTATACAAACGTTCGTGCCCCACGGTTGTTTCCTCACCGTGTCCTGACAATAATCTCGTCTCATCGGGCATGCTCAGGACGTGCTCCTGAATGCTCCTCAGCAGTGTTCCATAGTCACCGCCTGCTATGTCCGTCCTGCCAACGGATTCGAAGAATATCAGGTCTCCGACCATGGCGACCCCCTCACTGCTGCTGTACAGGGTTATACTCCCCGGTGAATGTCCCGGTGTGGAGATCACCCTGAATACAGAGGACCCTACGCTCAGACTGCTGCCGTGTTCCAGGAACGACTGTACGTGCGGCGGCGTTATCGGCCGGAATCCGAAAAAGACCGCCTGCTCTGAAGCATGCTGAATCAGCGGCATATCCTCTTTGCCTGCACATACCGGCGCGTTGAGCTCTGAGCTCACCCGCGCAGCTTCCTTGATATGATCGAAATGTCCGTGGGTGAGCACGATCTGACGTACCCTGATTCCGTTTTTTTTGACTTCATCCACCAATCGTTCTCCTTCGTCCCCGGGGTCGATGAGTATCCCCTCCCTGCTGTCTGTGTCCCAGGCGATATAGCAGTTTGTCCAGAGCGGGCCGACCGGTCTACACAGTATGTTCAGCATACTGCACCAGTTCCTTCACGCTGTCGAGCAGGCGTTCTGTTTCTGTCTGCTGTCTTCCCTCGGCATATACTCTCATGACTGGTTCCGTCCCCGACAACCGCAAAAGGAGCCACGAACCGCCTTCCAGCAGCAATTTCAGGCCGTCGGTCCGGTCGACCTGCAGCGGCTGCAGCCGTTCGATCAAGGGTGCCGGATTTTCCATCAGTGCCGTGGCACGGTTTTGGCTTTCTGCGTCGAGCTCTATGTCCCGCCGGTCGGAATACAATGCCCCGACCATCTTGTAAACATCCTCCAGGAGGAACCCGACCGTCTTATTGCTCCTCGCGACCGCCTCGAGAACGAGCAGGCCTGCCACGATTCCGTCCTTCTCGGGCACGTGACCGATGAGGGAAAGTCCTCCGCTTTCTTCCCCGCCGAAAATGATTTTTTCTTCCATGAGCAGCTTGCCGATGTACTTGAACCCAACCGGTGTTTCGTAAATCTCCCGCTGGTGCTGGCGCGCTATCCGGTCAAGCAGGTGCGTCGTTGCGATGGATCGACCGAGCCCTCCCTCATAATCGCGGGTTGAAAGCAGATATTCCGCAAGAACAGCAAGTACGTAGTCCGGAGATATAAACCTGCCGAGCCGGTCAAGGATGCCGAACCTGTCGGCATCACCGTCGGTTGCCATACCAAGTGCAATTGTCCCGTCATCAGCCATCAGCCGTTTCAACCCGGTAAGATTGGATTCACCGGGGTCGGGCGCAGCGCCGCCAAAATAGGGGTCCCTGGCCTCGTGGATAGAACTATGTTTTATGCCATGCTTATCGCAAATTGTTTTCAGGTATCCCCTGCCTGCACCATGGAGCGGATCTATTGCAACCTTGAGGTTCGCCTTTGCTATCATCTTAAAATCAATGAGATCGTCCAGCCGGTCAATATACTCGGCCATCGGATCCACGATCTCGATCGTTCCCCGGCGCGCTTCCGGTTGTCCAAAGAGGCTCCCTTCGGCAAGATACCGGTTTGCCATGGTCTCAATCTGCCTGGTTTCCTCGGGCATGGCCGGCCCCCCCCAGGACGGCGTGAACTTTATCCCTGTGTAGAACGGGGGATTATGACTCGCCGTAATATTGATGGCACCATCAAGCTGGTGCTGGATAACATAAAACGAGAGCACCGGGGTCGGTGTGTCCCTGCTGGTCAGGACTGCATTGACACCGTACATGGTGAGCTTGTCTGCCGCGTCCTTTGCAAATGCCTCCCCCATAAATCTCGGATCATAACCGACGATAACCTTCGGCGGGGTGTTGACCGGATGGGCTTTAACATAATCGGCGATTGCACGCACGGTTGCGCCCAATGTCTGGAATGTAAACGAGTCCGCAATGATTCCGCGAAAACCAGATGTACCGAATTTGATGATGGGTTCCACTGTACCGGATGTGCTTATTGGGATATGCTGATCTTATACCCTTCGGATGCAGCAAACGTCATGGCATTGGTTGCGATACTCTGTAATCCAAGTGTTTTGGCTGCCGTAAGATTGACCGTGAGCTCTAACCCCTTGGGCGATGCAATGGGAATCTGGGACGGTCTTGCACCGGCGATGATCTGGTTGACAATCCCGCACCCCTGGCTTCCAATGTTGGCATAGTTCGGTGCGAGAGACACCAGAGCGCCCCTGTCCACCATAATCTTTGATGAGGCGAGAAATGGTATTCTTCTGTCATTCGTATAATTCAGGATCGTTCCAAATGCCTGTAACACGGTAATATCCGGAAGCATCCAGTACGCATCAATGCCTTCGGCAAAAGCCCGCAGTGCCCTGGTCACATCGCCCGGGGAATCAATCTTCGCAGCAATCATCCTGAAGCCCAGCTGGCTCGAGATCTTCATGGCCTGGTTGATCTCATGGGACGTATTTCTGGGGTTGTACAAGACCCCGACCTTGGTGACAGCCGGAACGAGGGCCTTCAATGCACGGAGTTGTGTCTCGACAGGGATGTTGAGAGAGATGCCGGTCATATTGCTGATATTCTGAAGTCCTATTTTATCCGGACTTTGCACCATGACAAATACAATCGGGATGGATTTGTCCACATAGAGCTTTGCTATCTGTGCAGCAGGGGCACCGACGGCAAGAACAGCGGCAGGCTTGTTTTTGTTGATCTGTCCTGCGATTTCCTGCCCTCTCGATTGATCTTCCTCCATGTCGTATTCCTGGGTACGTACGGCGCCGCAATTGATAGTAAATCCGGTAATGGCCTCATTGTAAGGAGCAAGATTACGCGTCTTAATAATGGCAACGTCTGCCGCCCACGTCGATGAAACAAACACAACTGTCATTATTACGGCAAAAACCTTATATAAGAGTTTATGTCTGATCATAACTATGGATTATTTATATATAATCGTAAACTCTTTGTCAACCATAAGCATAAAAGTAATAAACCCTAATCTGTAAGTCATCTGTAAGTGCATTTATTGTACAAGATACTCATATTATATGCGAAAAGGAAAACCTTTGATACTGAAGCATTGCAGTGGTTTATGCTTGACAAAATAATTAATATCTTTACAAATAAGCTATATGAACACTATGCCAAGACTATTAAAACAGCCGAATAGTGTTGCGGGTCTTACGGAACAGGAAAAATTTGTGTTGTCCCTTGTCGACGGCAAGACATCTCTCCAGGAAATTGCGCGGGTAACGGGCTTTGGATTGACGTCCGTCAACAAGATTCTCGAAAAACTCAGTCACGACAGCGTCATTGAATTCGCGAAGCAGCCGTCTTCCGAACCGGGGAACAAGCCTGAACAACCCGGGCAATCGATTCAGGAGCTCGTTGCACTGTATGATAATGCGGATCCATACGCCATTCTCGGTGTTCCTGAGAATGCCGGTGCGGACCAGATCAAGGAAGCATACTTTGAGAAAACGAAGATGTTCCATCCGGACAGCTACTATGCCCGGTCAGTACCAGCCGGGGACAAACATTTGCTGGAGACCATCTATAAAAAGGTACAGGGGGCGTATGAGACCCTCAAGAACAGCCAGCCCCGGCAGATCCTCAAGGGTCCTCAGGTAAGGAGTCCGGAGCCGCCGGCAGCTACCGTGCGTCAAACCCCGGCACCGCTCCAGCCGTCCACGGCAAAAGCATCCGCACAACACCTCATCTCGGATCAGATAAAAGATCGCGTCAAGAAGGCGGCCGCCCATTACAAAATCGGCATGGAGGCATTCATGCACAATGATTACGCCAATGCCTACCTGAACCTCAAACTCGCAAATTCATACAACCCGTACGACCAGGAGTACCTCCATAAAATGGAGGAGGCAGAGCAACTCATGAAGTCGGACCGGTATGATGAACTGCTGAAAAAGGCGGACATAAGCATCGAACTTGATAAACCGGACGATGCGATCAAATATCTGAAAACCGCGTACGGCATCGCCAGGGATAAAAAGCTGGTATGCTATAAACTCGCCTCCGTATTGTATGATTTCAACCAGTCCCTGAAAGAGGCAAAAAACTATTGTCAGCAAGCCATAGAACTGAACCCCAAAAATCCCGACTACCATCATTTGCTTGCCCGGATATATCAAAAGGCAGGGCTTCCAAAGAACGCCCTGTTTGAATATGAACAGTCCTTAAATCTCGGCATGAAAACAGACGAGATCAAGATCGAGATCAAGCAGCTCAAAAGTATGGTGAAAAACAATGGGTAAAACAATTGGCATTGATCTGGGTACCACCAATACCTGTGTTGCGGCTCTGTTGAACGGAAAACCGTTCGTTATACCTTCTTCAACCGGGACACGGCTCATACCGAGCTACTTTGCAGTCACCAACGACGAGAAAACCCTCATCGGGGTCAGGGCAAAACGTCAGTCCATAACCAACCCCCAGAACACAATTTTTGCTGCAAAAAGATTGATCGGACGCAAGTTCGATTCCAAAGAGGTGCAAATTACCAAAGGGAAAGTCCCCTATCAAATTGTGGAGGGCCCGCATGGAGATGCGCGGGTTGTCTGCGGCGGCAAGACCATGAGCATTCCCGAGATCAGCGCTTTTATCCTGCTTGAGGCAAAAAACGTTGCACAGGAATTTCTCGAAGATGATATCGACGGAGCATGCATTACGGTACCAGCATATTTCAACGAAACCCAGCGGCAGGCGACCATCGACGCAGCAGAGATAGCCGGATTAAAGGTATTGCGCATCATCAACGAACCGACGGCCTCGGCGCTGGCGTATGCACAGAAGAGGGGAAAAAAGAATGAACTGATCGCCGTCTACGACTTCGGCGGAGGTACCTTCGATATTTCCATTCTTGAATTCGGTGAAGGTGTGTACGAGGTCCTCTCCACTGCAGGGAACACCTATCTCGGGGGCGAGGACATCGACAACAGGCTCATCCGGTACATCCTCGACGATTTTAAAAAGGCACACGATGTTGACCTGATGCAGGACGTGATGGCAATGCAGAGATTGAAGGAGGCCGCAGAGAGGGCGAAGATAGAGCTTTCCTCCCAGACCGAAGCTACCATTTCCCTGCCCTTCCTCACAGAAACCTCCCACGGTTCCATACACTACAACACCGTGATCATGCGGAACAAGCTCGAAGAGCTCATGGAGGATCTGGTCAGGCAAACCATCGAGATATGCGCATCAACGCTGGAGGGTGCAGGACTCAAGAAGGACGATATCCATGAAGTCATCCTGGTCGGGGGCCAGACGAGGGCGCCGCTCGTGATCAGGAAGACCGCGGAGTTCTTCGGGAAACAGCCCAACCGGAGTATCAATCCGGATGAGGTCGTGGCAGAAGGGGCGTCCATACATGCCTACAATATCGTCTCCCCGCTGCCCTCGAACATACTCGTCGACATTACCGCACTCTCGCTTGGCATCCAGACCAAGGGCGGCATGTTTGCGGAAGTCATTCCGAGGAATACGGCGGTACCGGTCACCAAGACCCGCAGGTTCACGACAACCTATGACAACCAGGATGCCGTCAGAATAGCTGTTTACCAGGGCAATGAAAAAATCGCGCAGGACAACGAGATGCTCGGAGAATTTGTTCTGAGCGGGATCAGGCTTGCAAAAAAGGGCGACCCGAACATCGAGGTCAGTTTCGATATGAACAGCGAGGGTATCCTCAGAGTGACGGCAAAGGATGCAGACATGGGAACCGAGCAAACCGTTACCCTGGAGGCGGCCAGCGGGCTCAGCAACGATGAAATAACGCTGATGAAGAAAAAGATGATGTCCCTGGAACTCGAATTGAAGGAACAATGAACCAGGAAGAGATAGATAAATTACTGCAGGACGGTTTAACGCTGTACGGCTACGGGAAAACCGAAGATGCGGTGACACTGTGGCGCAAGGTGCTTGAATTGTCACCCAGAAACCAGCAGGCCCTGGATTATATCGAATCGGCAGGTTATGCCGCAGAACCTCAGTCAGTTGCTGCCGGAACGAAAGAGGAAGTCCCGAAACCTGAACTGAAAGAAGCAGAATTCGTCAATATCAACTACATCCGCGACCTGCTGAAATCCCGCAGGTATGAACTTGCCTATGAATTCCTCGAACGGCTTTCGGAAAAAAATTATCCGTCCAACAAGCAGATCACCTCGTACTGCGCGCTGGTGAAGGCGCAACTGATCAAACTGTACAACCACGAACTCTTCGGCTTCAAAAAAATACCCAAGCTGAATGTCAACGAACAGGACCTGATCAAGTACAACCTCGACAGAACCGACGGATACATCGTTTCCATGATTGACGGCTATTCCACAGCCGAAGAAATATTCCAGACGATCAACACCATCGACCGGTTCGAGACCATGAAACGATTTTATAAGCTGACAAAACTGGGCATTGTGGGGTTCTGAATGGTCGGTACCGAAGTATTCAAAAAAATGAAAACGCTGCTCGCGTTCGTCGACAGCGGAATCCTGATTGCCGATTCGACGTACAATATCGTTTACGCCAACCCCGCGGCGCTCGAATTTCTCTCAAAAAAAATCGACGAACTCATCGGTACGCCGATCTCCTCCATCTTTTCGAAAGAGAACTGGGAGAAAATATCCGAGTCCATAGAGAAGGTAAAACATACCAACGCGCCGGTACGGATACATATAGAAGAAAAGGCCCGGTTTATGAAGCTCGGTCTTTCTCCTATTTTGGTCGAAGAAAAATACACGGGATTCATTCTCAACATGCTCGACACAACGGTGGAGGAACACCTGCTCATCCAGCGGTCAGAACTGACGTCCACGATGATCAACGAGCTGAAGGACCCTATCTACACGCTGTACGACCTGTTCAACAACAGGCAGCCGCCGATCGTGGACGATGCCTCGTACCCGCAGGCAAAAGAGGCTGCGAAAATGCTGATGAACGCACTCGAAACGCTGCTCGATATAAACCAGCTGACCTCCGGCGTCCTCAATCTCGAGTTCGACGATATCGATATCGTGCGGGTGATCAAATCATGCGTCAGGAGTGTCGAGTCCTTCGCACAGAAGCAGGGGGTCATGCTCCACGCGGCTTACCGGGCACGCAATTCTATAACGAAGCTTGACCGGGAAAAGTTCACCAAGGGGCTGATCAGCCTGCTCAGCCTTGCCATCAAGGAAGAGCACGAGAAGGACGTCCTCTATCTGGAAGTCAGGAATGATATGGTCGACGGCAAGCCCGCTGTTTCGCTCATCATTGCCAATACGGGCATGGGCACGTCGGAATCGATTTTCGAAAATGTAACGGACAAACATACCTTTTCTCACATGAAAGACGAAGAAAAGCTGTATGTCGAGGTGCTCACGGCCAAGAGGATCATTCAGGCACATTCGGGCCAGCTGCAGGTAACGAGCGAATTCGGTATCGGATCGAGTTTTGTGGTCACCCTGCCTCTTTCAGAGACAGCACCTTAGTGCACCGGTCCAAGCAGGCGCATTTTCTTCGACAGGACGATAGTGCGGACATAGGACTTGCGGGCAAGCAGGGGCAGTGCTTCCAGCTTCATGGACGCAGTGCATACGTTTCCGGTGATCGTCGCGATATGAACAGAGGCCGCCTCCAGTTCCTGCCGCTGCTGCCGGCTCAGGACAGATGCCGTCGTTACGAGGACGCTGATCTTCGTATCCCGGGAGCCGTTCCTGAACAATGACAGAAGGTCCGGAGACAACTTTTGCACTTCGGCAGCGCTCAGGTACTGCTGTGCCGGATCCTGCTGTTTCGGTGCCGTACCGTTATAGGTACATCCCGCAAGAAACAGAATACCTGCAGCGGCAACGATCCTGAATGTGCCGCTGGCAGCCGTCGTTCCGTGCTGTTGTCGTCTTCTGCCGATACCCGCCATAGGTACTCCCCATATCCTGAGTCATTCTCCGAAAGGTTCCGCCGGACGTTCTCCCGGGAGCGCTACTTTCTGTTGACGATTACCGTATACCCCATATCCCTGAGTTTGTCAGCCTCTATGTACGTGGCAATCTGGTCCCTGAACGGACCAACAAAAACCCTGTAGTAGTTCTTCCCTCCGATGACGTCCGGATCCACCATGGTATCCGGAAACGTTGCGGACAGATCCTGTTTGAGCTTGTCGGCATTCTGCTCCACCGAGAAAAACCCAATCTGCAGGTAATACATACCCGGACTGAACCTGCGTTCCCGTTCACCCACACCTTCGCCCGGTTTCACTATCTCGAGCCGAACCATTGCCGTGCCCGTACCAATCATATCGATTGCCTTTGCCGCTGCATACGAAAGATCGATGATCCGGTCCCCGACATAAGGTCCGCGATCGTTGATTCTGACGATGACACTCTTGCCGTTATTGAGGTTCGTTACCAGGACACGGGTATTGAATGGCAGCGTCTTATTCGCAGCCGTGAGGCTCTGGGACGTAAAAATCTCGCCGTTTGCCGTTTTTCTCCCGATAAACTTGCCGCCATACCATGATGCTCTGCCGGTGATCGTATCTCCGGGATGCACGAGTGGCGCAGTCGCACAGCCGGCAATGACACCCAGGATTAAAATACCGGGCAGGAGTTTCTTTTGCATAGTGCCGTCGTAGCAGATTTTTGATGTCCTGCCTATAAAATCATCGTCCCGTCAGGCCTGCCTCCGGGAAACGGGATTGACCGGGGGACATTTCGGGTTTATCTTGACATACCGGAGATAATATTTTACACACAACAACAACTTATATGGATACCCTGCAATGCTCTCTCCTGAGCTTAAAAAATACCAGCAGTTCTGGTTTGACATCAGCTTTCTCATTATCCTTGCGGGTATCGTCTATCTCCTGATCCATGTCTACACGCATCTGATCGTCCCGTTCAGGCCGCTCTCCTCGATTTCGCTCTCTCCGCTTTCCCTCATCGCATATTCGCTCTACTCCCTCGTCCGCATGCTCGCCGCGTATGCCCTGTCGCTGGTCTTTGCATTGGCCTACGGCTACCTTGCGGCACGGACGCGGTTCGGCGAAGTGATCCTGGTACCGCTGCTCGATATTCTCCAGAGCATACCGGTGCTGAGTCTCATGCCTGCAATCGTCCTGTTCCTCATTGCCCTGTTTCCAAAAAGCAACACCGGCCTCGAACTTGCCGCCATCGTGATGATCTTCACGGCCATGGCATGGAACATGGCCTTTGCCGTTTACCAGTCGCTGAAGTCGATACCGAAGGACCTCTCGTACGTATCGACCCTCTATCAGTTCTCGGGTACCCGGCGGTTCCTCTGGCTCGAAATGCCTTTCTCGTCCATATCCCTGATCTGGAACAGCATGATGTCGTTTGCCGGAGGGTGGTTTTTCCTGTCGGTCAACGAGGCATTCGTCCTCGGGAACAGATCGTTCAGGCTGCAGGGCATCGGTGCGTATATGAGCGTTGCGCAGGAGCGCGGCGACACCCCGGCAATGGTGTACTCACTCATTGCAATGGGAATCATGATCCTGATGATCGACAGGCTCCTGTGGAAGCCGCTCATCCTCTGGTCTGACAAATTCAAGATAGAGGATTCCGGATCCGGAACAACTGCAGATTCTCTGGTCTTGAATTATGTGAAGCGGCTCATGATCGGTAAACGGCTCGCGAGACTGCTGGCCGGATCCGGCACATCCCTCAAAAAACGATTCCCGGCACGCGGAACCAGGCGCGTCATTACCCAGATCGCGTCGTGGATCATGCGCCCGCTGCTCATTGCACTGATGATGAGCGCAGGTATCCTCGTTCTGTTCGGCGTTTACAGGGCAGGTATTATACTGCGCAGCCTGACCCCGCATGAGCTCATCTCCATTGCATCTGCGGTGTCCCTTACCCTGGCAAGGGTCATGGCAACGCTTCTGATCGGGGTGATCTGGGCAGTACCGGCCGGCGTTTATATCGGGCTGCGCAAAGACCTTGCGGCAAAGTTTCAGCCGGTGGTACAGTTCTTCGCATCCTATCCGGCCCCTCTGCTCTATCCGCTTGCCCTGCTCGTGCTGGTACACCTGCACGTGGGACTCGGCATCGGGGCCGTGGTGCTCATGCTGCTCGGTGCCCAGTGGTATATCCTGTACAACACCATCTCAGGTGCCATGAGTATTCCGGACGACCTCATCGGGGTCAAGCGGCTGTTCAATATCCGGGGATGGGTGCTGTGGAAAAACATCATCCTCCCGGCAATAGCCCCCCAGCTGATAACCGGCATCATAACTGCGGCAGGGGGCGCATGGAACGCGTCCATTGTCGCGGAGTATGTCCTGTACAAAAACAAGATCCTGTTCACCACCGGGGTGGGGACGCTGATCAACCGGGCCATAGTACACAACAATATGCAGATGCTCTTCGGTGGAACATTTGCCATGATCGTGGTTGTTGTTATACTCAATATCACGGTGTGGAAAAGGCTGTACAAACAGGTAAACCAGCTCCACCAGCTGGAGAGCTGATATGGAACAACAACAGAACAATGATATCATGATAGCAGAGCTCAGGCAGGTCAGTAAGACCGTCGAGGGCATCAAGGGCAACACGGTCACCATCGTCGACCATGTAGACTTTCAGCTCCGGAACGACAAGATTACTGCCCTGCTCGGGCCCTCGGGATCCGGTAAATCGACGCTCATCAAAATTATTTCGGGCCTCCAGAAACCGACTTCCGGGGAGGTCATATTCCGGAACAAGCTGCTGTCCGCCCCCTCTCCGCACATATCCATTGTGTTTCAGAATTTTGCCCTGTTTCCCTGGCTTACGGTCCTCGAGAATGTCACCATTGTTCTCAAGGCGAAAGGCATCGATGATGCGCTGATAACTGATAAGGCTCTGAAGATTTTGGACACTATAGGTCTGGACGGATTCGAAGACGCGTACCCCAAGGAGCTGTCCGGCGGCATGAAACAGCGGGTCGGCTTTGCCCGGGCACTGATCGTGGAACCTGAACTTTTATGCATGGATGAACCTTTCAGTGCACTCGACATTCTGACCGCAGAAAACCTCAGGCGTGAGATCATCGACCTCTGGACCGACAGAAAACTGCCGACAAAGGCGATCCTCCTGGTCACCCACAACATCGAGGAAGCGGTTTTTTTTGCAGACGAATGCGTCATCCTTTCCAAGAACCCGGGGCGCATACGGGCAAAATTCTCCATCGACCTCCCGCACAAGCGCAACCCGGAGTCCGATGAATTCAAGGTTTTCATCGATATGATCTACCAGCTCCTGACCAACCCCGATGCAGAGGCCGAATCCATACAGAGCAGGTTTTTGGCAGTCAAAGAAAAGTATCAGATGCTGCCCAATGCAAAGCCCGGTGCAGTCGCCGGATTGCTTGAGCTCGTGTTCGAGCGCGGCGGAGAGGAGGACATCTACAAGCTCAGTGACGAACTCCAGATGGAGGTTGATGATATCCTCCCGATCGTGGACGCCGCTGTACTGCTCCAGTACGTCAAGGTGACCGAAGGGGATATTGCCCTTACCGAAAACGGCAAGGAGTTTGTCACTGCAGACATCCTCGGCAGAAAGGTAAACTTCAGCAGGCAGGTCATCGAAAACGTGGCACTCGTGAAACAGATCATGCATCTGTTGAACACCAAGAAAAACAGGCGGATCCACGAGGACTTTATCGGAGAGTATCTCCTGAAGTTTTTTACCGAAGAAGAGGCACAGCGCCAGCTCGAGATCGCCATCACCTGGGGGAGGTTCGCAGAGGTGTTTTCCTACGATGCCTCCACCGGCGAGCTGTACCTCGAAACGGCCCCGGCATAGCCTTGCATCCCCGCGGGTCCGTCCGGATTATCCGGTCCTCGATTCCCCGGTACTGTCATCCCTGCATTTCCGGCTGTCAGAACGTCGCGAGTTCCTTTGCCGTCCCTTTGTATCCGTAACATTTGTAGATATAAAAGGTAAACCGGTCCTCATGGGTGTGTCTGGTTTTTATGGTAAGCTCCTGCGCCGGTCCGACACTGTTGAATAATACGCTGACCTGTGATTCTATGGGTGCATATCCGACGTAGATGGCGTCCCTGCCTTTGGCAGCCCTGAAATTGTTCCAGAAATCATACTGGCTGAACCGTCTTATGACAGGGATCTCATAAACCTGGGGATGTCCCTTGACGTAGAAGGCGAGCTCTGCATTCAAACCGTACTCATGGGTTGCAACAAAGCTGCCCGGTGGCAGCTGCGCGAGTTCGGCCGAGACCTGCCTGCCCACTGTATCCCATCCGTACATCCTGTTCGTGGGGTCTCTCTGCGGAGGTATATAGATACCGGCATCGTGCATCAGAGACGGGTAGTATGCGAAGACCGAGACGAGCACACCGAGGAATACAGTGAGTCCGAGCCCTGCATTGACCATCACACGGAACCAGTGCCTGCCGTTCCTCAACTTCTCGTACACAACGTAGACCGCTGCAATCGATCCTGTAATATAACCAGACACAGGCCAGTTGGGCTCTGTCCTGCCGCCGATACTCAGCAGTGCAATGAACAGTATCACCGGTGCAGACAGGCAGAACAGGAACAGGTATTTGTCATCCTTGAATTTGATGCCCCGGTACCCGCTGACGGCCAGTCCGTACACAACGGCGAGAAAGAAAAATCCGGCCTCGATGCCAGCCTGTCCGCCGATGTATTCAAACAGGGTGAAGGAGATGTTCTTCGTCTCGGACATCATGCCGATGGCGTGCCGGAACATGACGAAATCATGCGTCGCATTCCAGATCACGATGGGGCTTGCGACGATCAGCTCTATCAGGAGAGCGAGATACGGCTCCTTGCGCCTGAGCCATTTCCGGTTATTCCGGGAGAGAATGACAAACAGACCGACCTCTGCCGTGAAAAAAATAAACATGTGGTGCGACAGCAATCCAAGGCCCGCGGTCAATCCAATCAGGTACCACCACCAGGGCCTGCCGTCGGTAATGAGCTTCCAGAGGAAAAGCGCCATGAGGGACATAAAGAAGACCTGCGGTGAATAATAGGTCATGATAATACCGCCTGCCATGCCGATGGGCATGATATGGAACAGCAGGACGACCCAGAATCCCAGCATACTGGACTCCGTAACGTCGACGGTAAGAATATAGATCACGACAGCAGTCATGGCCGCAAACACCGGTGCACCCAGCCGTACAGAGAATGCGGACACCGGGAACAGGTGCGTGAAAAACGCAATGATCCATGCGATCATGGGGCCCATGTCATAGTAGCTCAGCGCCGGGTGCCGTGACCAGTCCCAAAAGTAAGCCTCGTCCTGGGAAAGTGTATAGTGGGTTGTCGCAATATAGAATATCCTGAAGATCAGAAATCCTAAAATTACCGCAAACGTCAAATAAGCGTACTTCTTTTCCTTCATCGCATCTCCTTAAAGCTGGTCAATGTTATGTCCATCCTTTTTATCAAGTCTTTTATGGTCGTGCCGGTCAGCGCCCTGAGCTCTCCTTCCCATGCGTACCCCCAGTCATAGAAAGCCGAAGCATCGAATCCCGGGTGCACCATGAGTTCTGTTACGCCGTCAGCAATCGATGGGAGTACCGTGGACAAGGCTGCTTCGTCCATGTGCCCCCCCTGATCAAAACCCGCAAACGCATCCGTAAAACCAAGACGTTGTTCTTGTAAACCGTTTCTGAGCCCTTTGGCAAGCAGATTCAAGCCGATACCCCGTGCACCGGCCCTCTGGGCACGGGGAACCCGTATCCACGGTATCCTGAACCTGTGTGCGAGGCGCAGAACGATATCCCTGATACCCGGCAGCAGGTGGAGGTGCTGGTGGCTGTCGATGTGACTCACCGCAACACCATGGTCTTTGAGCATGGTAATCTGTGCTGCCAGTTCCTTTTCGAGTGCATCGCTGTCAAACCGGCCGAGCACAATCCTCGGGATGACCTGCCGGTAGCTTCTGTAAAACATCCCCCTGCCGTCAACGAGCCCGGGAATGTCTCCGGTCAACGGCTTCTCACTGCCGGTCAACGTGAGATGGATGCCGGTATCGATACCGCTGTCCTTCAGCAGGGCAGCCGATTGTTCGAAATAGCCGCCGTTGGCGACAACCGAGGTTGCAGTCACGATGCCTTCGCGGTGTGCCTGCAGAATACCGGATGAAATCTCCCTGCACAGACCGAAATCGTCTGCGTTCACGATGAGGGCTTTCGTCATCGCCGCGTAACAACGGGCTGGATCGTTTTTATCTCGTTGCGCAGCGATACCATTTCCTGCACAATTTTCAGGATCACGCCCGAGCTCGACAACGTGGAAACCCCCCGGCTTCTCGGGAAATAGTTGGTCCCGAACTGGATGATCTTAAAGCCATAGCGCTGTGCCTTGATCAGCAGTTCAGCATCTATAAAACTGCCCTCGGATTTCAGAACGACGTGCTCCAGGACCTCTCTCCTGACAAGTTTGAACGAAAAGTTGACGTCCTTTATCCTCAGACCGAACAGGATCTTTATGATGGTGTTGTACACGTATGAATACATGAGTCTCCGCAGACCCTCCCCGGTCCTGTCAAACCTGAATGCAGATACAATATCGGCTTCGTAGTAGCGCATGAGCCGGTGGGCCTTTTTGATCTCCATCATATCGAACGGAAGGTCCGTGTCCGAATACAGGATCATGTCCATCCGTGCATTATAAAAGCCCGTCTTCAGCGAACCTCCAAGCCCCCTGTTTGTCTGATGGTGTATGACCCGTATCCGTTTATCCTGGGCAGCAAGTTCGTCCGCGATCTTCCCGGTTGCATCCTGTGATGCATCATCGATGATGAGGATCTCATATTCCCCGATCTCGCCCACCCGCAGCATGAGTTCGCAAATCTCGCGCGCAGCCTCGACAGCCCGCTTGATATATAACTCCTCATTGTACATGGGATAAAAAACAGTAATCCCGTCCATTGCTTGTTTCTCCTGCTCCATCCTATACACAATTTCATAAAAATACGCAACAGCGATCCGGCGGCCGTATTGCAAAACAGCACGTTAAAAACTATACTAAGGAATATGATCGAAGTCGGCGAACATATCCACGAAACACTCGGGAGCATACCACGGCACCCGGGCGTTTATATCTTCAAGGACGACCAGGACGCTATTCTGTACGTCGGCAAGGCCGTCGACCTGAACAACAGGGTCAGGGCTTACTTCACCCCGTCGCCGGACGAGCGGCCGTTCATCAACTTTCTCAAGCCCCGTATACGCAGGATCGAGTTCATGCTCACCGACACGGAAAAGGAGGCGCTCCTTCTCGAGAACAACCTCATCAAGAAACACAAGCCCAAGTATAACATCCGTCTCAAAGACGACAAAAGCTATGTCAATATCCGGATTTCCACGGACCACAGGTTCCCGGGGATACAGGTCGTCAGAAGACCGGGCAAGGACGGTTCCCTGATCTTCGGCCCTTATGCCTCGGCGCACGCAGCGCGGGAAACCGTCAAGCTGATAACCGACCTGTTTCAGCTCAGGACATGCTCTGACATTGAACTCAGGAACAGGATACGTCCCTGCATGAAGTACCAGATCAAGCGGTGCTCGGGACCGTGCACCGGTGCCATAACGCAGGAAGACTACCGGGAACGCGTGCACCAGGCAAAGCTGTTCCTCGAGGGAAAAACGGCCGTTGTGGTCAAAGCGCTCGCACACCAGATGAGGGACGAGTCCGGCAGGGAACACTACGAGAGGGCCGCACAGATACGGGACCTGATCCGCAACATAGAAAAGACCGTCGAGCAGCAGAAGGTTCAGACTTCGAAGAACATCGACATCGATATCTTCAACATTGCACAGCAGGAACATACTGCCGCACTCAACGGCCTGTTTATCCGCAACGGACAATTGCTCAACTCCCTGAACTACCTGTTCAAAGAAGCGCTCCTTGACCGGGAGGAACTGCTCGCTTCGGCTGTCAGCCAGTACTACGAGAACGGCCATTTCATCCCAGGCCGCATCTACCTTCCCTGTCCGCTACCCGGCATGGACGTCCTTGTATCCCGGCTCTCGGACCTCAAAGGAAGCGCTGTACGCATCGAACTGCCGAAGGCCGGAACACGGCTCGATCTGCTCGCACTGTCCGGAAAAAATGCTGCGGAATACCTCCGCATCGCCCTGCAAAAGCATGAGACAGCACTCTCGGTCCTGGAAGATCTCAAGAACCTGCTTCGCCTCAGAAATGTTCCTCTGTCCATGGAATGTTTCGACAATTCGAACCTCCTCGGAACGAACAGTACCTCCTCCATGGTGCGGTTTGAAAACGGCGTGCCGGTAAAGGCAAAATACCGTCATTACCGGATCAGGGAGGTCAGCCGTCCGGACGATTACGCCATGATGCACGAGGTGCTGGGCAGGAGGTTCCACGACAGGGAGGACGTACCGTCTCTGATCATCGTGGACGGCGGCAAAGGACAGCTGGGTCAGGCGCTCGGCGTGCTCGGCGAACTGGGGATAACCGGTCCGGATGTTATCGGCATTGCCAAGATCCACAGGGACAACCCCGCATCCAATCCCTACCACAGCGCATCCGGCAAACGTACCGACCCGCCGGCAGGCCGGGTGAACAGGGAAGAGGAGAGGATATACCTGCCCAACAGGAAAGACCCGCTCGATCTCGGGCACAGCTCTGAGCCCCTCCTGCTGCTGAAGCGTGTACGGGACGAGGCACACCGGTTTGCGATTACCTATCACCGGAAACTGCGGTCAAGGGCCGGGCTCGCCTCAGAGCTCGATGGTATTCCCGGTGTTTCCCTCAAGAGAAAACGGCTCTTGTTGTCCCTCTTCTCGACCATGGAGGAACTGCGCAGTGCGCCCCCCGGCGAAATAGTCCGGCGCACCGGCATACCGATAAGCGTCGCACAGGAGATACACGATCACCTGAACTGAGAACCCCCGCTGCCCGGCCGCTGCTTGACAAAGGTATGCTGTAAAATTAAATTCCACTCAGGACACAATCATGGTCAGCATAAAGAGGGTCTACGAAAAACCGGAGAAAGCGGACGGCTTCAGGATACTGGTGGACAGGCTGTGGCCGCGCGGGATAAACAAGGAAAAGTCAAAGATAGATCTGTGGTTGAAGGACATCGCACCGGGGAAGGACCTGAGAACATGGTTCTGCCATGATCCTGAAAAATGGGATGCATTCAGGAACAGGTACTTCAAAGAACTCGAAGCCCTGAACGAAGCAGACGGCCCCCTCGGCGTCCTGCTCGGCCATGCACACAAAGGCGCAGTTACCCTGCTCTACGCTGCAAAAGATGAACACCGAAATAACGCAGCCGCACTCCGGGAATACCTGCGGTCCCGGTATAAGCTGTAATTCCGGCGGCATCCCGTCGCCGCCCGGCAGGAATGTTTTTGCTTAAAACAGTTGAAATAATCCGAAGAAAGTTTAATATAGTACAGAGGATAAGCTTGCAAGGATAAAGGAGAATACCATGTTTGATATAGGCATGCCGGAGCTCATAGTAATATTCGTGATCATACTGGTGCTCTTCGGCGGCAAAAAACTTCCTGAGGTCGGAAAAAGCCTTGGTGAGGCCATCAAGAACTTTAAGAAGGCAATGAACGAGATCGAGAGTCCGTCGACGGAAGCCCCAAAGAAGTCCCTGCCCGAAGAAAAACCCGAAGAAAAAAAAGACACTTCTGTAAAACCCAATTGATCCGGAAGTTGTCCGGGGGTAATTTCGCCGTTTCATCCGTGTGTGCCCCCTTCCGGAGTATTTGACAGTTGAGCGAATACATATCATTGTTTTCCTATGTACTGCGTCTTTCTTTCTGATGCCCACCTCAGGGGGCGCGATGATAAAAACCAGGAGAAGATTGTTCAATTCCTTGAAGCCGTTATCAAGGAACGTCCTGACAAAGTGTTTTTACTCGGCGATATCTTTGACTACTGGGTGAATCCGGGGGGCATCATCGATCCCGTTTATGCCCCGCTCATCCATACGCTCAAACGGTTATGCGACAGCAACATACAGACCTACTACCACATCGGGAACCATGACTTCTTTGTAAAACCTGCCTTCGAAAAGGTGTTTCCGTCCATGCAGATCGTCGAGAACGGCATGGTCATGGACCTGGATGGTATGCACTGTTTTATCACCCATGGAGATATGATAGATTACACGGACACATGGTACCGGGTGCTGCGCTTTTTCATCAGGAGCAGGGTCGCCGGTGCGATTGCGAACATTCTGCCAGCGGCTATCGTCCAGCGCATGGCCGCGTCCCTCTCGCGGCACAGCCGTGAGGTATGGACCGCGAAGAGGACCATGCCAAACCATGTTATCGATGAATTTGTAAAAGCGAAGGCAGCGGAAGGCTTCGATATCGTCATAGCAGCCCATTTCCATACCCCCGAAACGCGGGAATACACCGTGAATAATAAAAAAGTGCGTTATATCAACACCGGTAACTGGTTCAACGCCTACAGCTATATCGTCCTCAAGAACGGCACATTCGATCTGAGGTATTTTGGTACCGCGGTATGAGGGAGCTGCTGCAGTATGTCAGAAGGCCGGGCAGATATATCGGGCCTGAGCCGAATGCCACCGTCAAACCGCATGATTCCGTAAAATTCAAGGCCGCACTCGTTTACCCGGATCTGTACGAGATCGGTATTGCTAATCTCGGTCTCAGGATTCTCTATGAAATGATCAACGACATGCCCTCTGCGCTCGCCGAACGTGCGTACAGCCCGGGCAGCGATATGGAAGCTGTCATGATCAAACACCACGCAAAACTCACGACCATAGAATCGGACACTCCGCTCGATACGTTTGACATGATCGGCATTACCCTGCAGACGGAGCTCAATTTTGCAACCGCGGTCAATATCCTCAGGCTTGCAGGCCTGCCGCTCCGTGCAAAAGACCGGCTGAAAACCTTTCCCCTGGTCATCGGCGGCGGCAGCTGTGCGTACAACCCCGAGCCGGTTGCCGACTTTTTCGACGCAGTGGTCATCGGTGACGGAGAGGCGGTCATCCGGAACCTCGTTGATTCGCTCATCGCGTGCAAAGAGGCCGGTACACCGAAACGGGATTGTCTTGAACGTCTTGCCGGGATCCGCGGTGTTTATGTGCCGGGCCTCTACCGGCAATTGATGGACCCATCCGGCAGGTTCAATGCCATCGTACCGGACGGGGCCGGTGCTCCTCCCCGGATCACCAGGGCCATACTGCCGGATATCAACCAAGCTGCCCTGAAAAACAGCATCGTTCCGATGATAAAGCCCGTCCACGACAGGCTGGTGGTCGAAATAGCACGCGGGTGCACCAAGGGCTGCAGGTTCTGCCAGGCCGGCATGATCTACAGGCCTGTACGGGAAAAAGACACGGATGTTATTCTCAGCGAGATGCAGCAGAATATCCATGCCACCGGATTTTCGGATATCAGCCTGCTGTCCCTGAGTGCCGGGGACTATACGCATATCCTGCCGCTCCTGCAGTCCTTTATGACCCGGTTCGGCGATGAGCGGTGTTCGATTTCCCTGCCCTCTTTGAGAATAGATTCCGTCACCGGCCAGATGCTGGATCGTATCCGGCAGGTCAGGAAAACGGGGTTCACGGTTGCGATCGAGGCTGGCACGCAGAGGTTGCGGGACGTCATCAATAAAAACATCACCGAAGCCGGGATTCTGGCGAGTGTGGAACTCGCAGCTGCCATGGGATGGCAGACCATTAAACTGTACTTCATGCTCGGCCTGCCGTTCGAAAGCGAAGAAGACATCAGGGGTATGGGTGAGCTCATCAGGCGTATCCACGCCGCCGTAAGAAAGCACAACAGAAAAACGCAGATAAATGCGAGTGTTTCGGCATTCATCCCCAAGCCCCATACACCCTTCCAGTGGGCAGGGATGATCTCCACGGAGGAGTTTACGGCAAAGCTCGCAATCATAAAGAACACGATCAGGAACACCGGTGTTGTGCTCAAACACCAGCCACCCGGGATCAGTCTTGTGGAGGCAATCCTGGCACGGGGAGACAGGAGCTTAAGCGCCGTTGTTGAAGCAGTCGTCAGGAGCGGGACAGCAACGGACAGCTCGGAAACCGGTTTCGACGACCGGATATGGCTGGATGCTGTGCGGGATAAAGGATTTTCCATGCAGGACCTCCTCAGGCAGAGGGAGCCCGGCGAACCGCTGCCCTGGGACCATCTCGACACCCTGATACCGAAATCCTTCCTGCTGGAGGAATACCGGCGTGCAGCGTCCGCTACGCGCACCCCTGACTGTTTTACCGAGGTGTGCTCGGACTGCGGTGCCTGCGATTTTAAAACCGTGGAGCCGGTCCATGCACACAACGATCGTGTGCAGCAGCAGCACCGGCAGGAGTCCGGACCTGCGCCAGCCTGGACATCGGTTGTCCGCGTCCGTTACACCAAGGCAGGCCTTATCCGGTTTCTGGGACATCTTGAACTTATAGATTTTCTGCTCCGCATGCTCCACGCCTCGGGCCTGCCTCTGGTGTTCACAAAAGGTTTTCACCCGAAACCGATCGTATCCTTCAGCGACCCGCTCCCGGTCGGTATTGAAAGTGCTGCCGAATACATCGATATCAGGCTTTCCGGCGATGCAAACCTGCCTCTTATCATGCAGGCGCTGAAAAGCAGGGAGCATGACGGCCTGCAGTTTATGGACGCAGCGGCCCTGCCCTACGGCAGCAAGCCGGTCGGCAGTGCGATCACAGCCATCCACTATGAGTTGGACCCCGGTGCGGTCAAAAGCTGCGTCGGGGCGGACCTTCGTTCTGCTGCGGCCAGGCTGATGAGCAGCGATCACTACATACTGTCTGCGTCGAACAAACCCTCCGGTGCGTTCGATGCACGACCATACCTGCAGGACCTCCATGTCGATGCCGCCGGACGGCTCGTTGTGTGCATTCAACGGGTCAACAAGAGGATCATCGGACCTCTGGATATCCTTGAAAAAGGACTCGGGATTCCCTACAATGAGCTCATGGATGCGCCGCTCAGAAAAGTGAAGGTAGATTTTGAACATGAATAAGAACAGACTGCATATTCAAAATCCGGATACCCTGGTCAGCAAGCTCGATACTATCGGAACCGCCGGCCTCATGCTGATGCTCCTTCTGGTACCGCTTGTATTCTACAAAAATGAGTTCATCTGGATGAAGGTCTTCGTGATCTATCTGTTGTTCTGGCCAGTGCTGATCGCTTATTTCCTGAAATCCATGCTCCACCAGAGCATAGAATTTTTCTACACGCCGGTCGTGATCCCGCTCCTCCTGCTCGACGCTGTTGCGTGTCTGTCGGCTTTCCACGCGTACAATTCTGTCCTGTCCCTGCAGGTGCTGGTCAAACAGATGGCCTATCAGGTACCGTTCTTCTTGTTTATCTACTTCGCAAAAGATATCAAGATGCGAACCATGTTCGTCATCATCAGCGCCGTCGCCATCGTGGTCGGCAGCTATGGCATCGCACAGTTCCTCCATATCATCGCGCAGCCCCTGGATCCGTGGGGAAGGGCGAACCCCGCGAGCACGATGGGACTGACCAATTTCACGACCGACTACCTCGTCATGATTGTTCCGTTCATGATCACCGCTTTTTTTATAGAGTACCGCTCACTCCGTACACGCTTTATCGCGTACGCGGGCCTGATCGTTTCCCTTATCTACATCGTCATTGGAAGGAACAGGGCAGGATGGATAGCCCTTGCCTGTTCATTGTTGTTCTACGGTATCGTTTTCGTCCTTTCGGGAAGCTCCCGTTCTGTCAATAAGGCTGCAAAGCGCTTCCTGCTCTTTTCGGGTATCGGCGGACTGCTCGTTTTGGGTATATTCCTCGGTTTTACCAGAACCGGCACCGAGCTCATTCAGAGGGGCGAGAGTATCATGAACAAGGATTATCCGTCCAATGCCTTCAGACTGCATGTCTGGGAAAGTACGCTCAAGGGCATACAGGACAACCCTGCGTTCGGCGTCGGGATCGGCAATTATCCGACGAACATTCCGCTCTACGAGATATCTGCCTTAAAGAGGACAGATTGGGAAGAACTGCGGTATCTCAACAACGCACACAACGAATACCTCCAGATCCTCTTTGAACTCGGCATCGCCGGATTTATCTGTTTTGCATGGTTCCTCGCCGAGGTGTTCACGACCGGCGCGAAGAGTTTGTACGATTCGAAGGACGATGTGCATCGAATGCTCTGGAGTACGGCACTGCTGGCCGGCATTGTTGCAGCGCTGGTCAGTGCCCTGTTCACCTTCAATCTCGAAAATCCTGCATCGGCCATGATGTTCTGGAGTTTTGCAGGGCTCATTGTCGGCAAACGGAAGTACCGGCACTTCGAAGATGAGTACGGTTTTGTATCTGCATTGAAAAAACTGTCCGGTTTTAAATGGCGCTGGAAATACGATTTCGGCATCAGCATTTCGGACAATACGCCCCTGATGGTATCATTTGCGGTCCTGTTCATTATTGCCGTCATTCTGCTCGGCGACCTCACCGTCTTTTCCCATCACCAGGCACAGGCGAATATCTATACCATGGAAGCCGAAACATACCTTGATTTGAAGATGCCGAAAAAGGCACTGCGCACGATAACCAGGGCGTCCGCCCTGTCGGAAAACAATTACATGATCCTCTATACCCGCGCCCGCGCCGAAGCCGGGAGTCTTGACACGGCAGATGCGATCGTGGATGCCAAGAAGGTCATCAGCCTGGCACCTTATTTCTTTTATGGGCACAAGCTGCTGGGATTCCTCTACTACAACAAGGACAACTACGCAGGCGCAATCAACGAGTTTAAAACATCCGTCGATCTGATGCCGCTGTCCATGACAGAAGTCGGCCCCTATCTCATCAGCTCATACCTGAACACCAACGATATCGATACGGCAGTTTCGCTCGCTGCACGCCTGCTCAAAAACGACCCTGCAAGCGAGACCTATAACTTTCTCCTCGGAACAGCTCTCTATATGAAAGGTGACTATGCAGATGCCCTGGGCTATCTGAAAGATGCGGTTTCCAAGTCGCCGTCGGATTTTGATGCGGTCCTCAACCTGACCGAGTGCCTCGAAAAAACGAATGCGCCCCAGGAGGCGCTGGGCTATGCTCTCCAGCTGACAAAGATATCCCCGGACAACCCGGTGGCGTGGTATACACTCGCACGGAGCAGTATGCTGGTGTTTTT
>JAJYLM010000143.1 GCA_021787655.1 bacterium | reverse complement strand
GTTAACGTACAATCAATAGATGTAACTCCTCCGTATTCGAGACAAAATTTTAGCGGTAAAGCAGGTATATTCCAGGTAGGGGGCGCTTTCTATAACGGCAATTTGATAACTGTCACTGCATATATCGTCAATAACGATACACAACCCTGGACGGGCGTCGAAGTCCAGGCTTATCAGCTTCTTATGGGAACCAACGTTACCGTTTATAATCCTGATTTCGGTACAGGCTGGTATGTCAACAACCCGGCATACGGAGCATGGGGATGGTTGTTTACATCCGGTACAGCGGGTTCACGATTTACCATACCTGCAGGCGGTCAATCGGTTAACACGATAAACGGGTTCTATACAACAAACAGCTTCAGGGCTCTTGTCTATGTCTATGCCGACGTACCTGTCATCGACAGCATTACCCCCGCAGCAATCCCGGCAGGTACTACAATGACTATTTCCGGGTACAACTTTTCCACGACACAGGGCAGTGTAACGTTCAACGGCTTACCGGGGACCGTGCAGAGCTGGACAGACAACACGATCGTAGCGACCGTGCCCACGAACGCAACCTTTGGCAACGTGGTGGTGGACACTGTCTATGCGAACACACCATATTCGAATCCGGTCAAATACACACCGTACTCTCTGTTCAGCAAGGCAGCATCGATTGCAAGCCCTGCAGGCATTACCGTCGACACCGCCGGGAACGTCTACGTCGCTGTTTATAATTCCAACAACTATATTGATGCGTTTACCCCTGCAGGCGGAATATCTCGCTATTCAGGTACCAAACGGTTCAGCAGCCCTCTTGATGTCGCTTTTGATACAGCAGGCAATCTGTATGTGGCAAACTCAGGAGGGAACAACATCATGATTGTGCCTCCAGGCGGAGGCGCGCCGAATCCTTTTGCGGCAGTCGGCAGCGGTCCCGATGCACTGTACTTTTCGGGTGCAGGAAAGTCATGGCCGCTGTACGTGGCGGATGGCAGCGATGGGACGATCTATGCAGTTGCAAGCAACGGCACTGCGGACTTATTCTCATCAAGCTTTACCAAACCGACTTCCATTGCCTGTGACAATGCGGGCAACGTTTATGTCGGAGACTGTTCAAGCGGGGATGTTTACAGGATCAATGCTGCAGGAACAATGACGACGACTGTCATGACCGGGCTTTCCTGCCCATCGGGCATGAAGCTCGACGCTGCGGGTAATATTTATATCCTTGATTCGGCGAGGAGCACCATCTATAAATACGTCCCTTCGAGCGGAGATTCCACGCTCTTTGCAAACCTTTCCGGCATAGCCAACTTGAACGGCGGGTTTGCATTTAACGACACATTTACCACGCTCTATCTGAGCCAGGATAGTCCGACCAACAATGTCTTGGCAATACCAATCCAATAGCACGGCGACACAGACCAGCAGAGAACAGTACAGGAAAAGAACAGAATGCAGAAGAAACAAGTCGACACGATCAGGCAAATTGCCGATAAAGGGACGGAAGCTCAGAGGACTGACAACACATCCGGAAAAAAGCACAAGAAACCATTTATTGAACCGGAGCTGAGGACATACCCTCCCCTGAGAAATGTAACATTTCTGACCGTTGCCGGAGCTTCCGGCGGTTCGGTTTATTAACCCGAAAAATACAATGTTTTTGTAGGGACATATTGCACTATGCCCCTACCTATGGTGTCCGGTTCTTAAAAAAATATCTGTCCGTTCGCCAGTCCCCTGCTCAAAGATATAGAATTTATTGAGCGCCTGGTTTATAGAGGCAGAAGGGCTAGAACGCAGGAAGAAGGGCAGGTGTCCCTGAAAGGCAGGCAGATATATGAAGAACGCCGCGATAATGACCATCGGCAATGAGCTTTTGGCAGGCAAGATAATCAATTCAAACGCAACATTTTTGGCTCAGAAGTTCAACGAGTACGGGTTCAGGGTCACTTCCCTGCTCAGCATTGCTGACGATCGACAGATCATCGGGCAGGAAGTTAAAAGATTGCTGCATGAAAACGATCTTGTCGTCGTTTCCGGAGGATTGGGCCCGACAGACGATGATATTACCGTGGAAAGCATCGCCAGCCTGCTGGACAGAAAATTGATCGTGGATAAAAACATCTCTGCAAAGATACAGAGTCTTTTCCGGGCACGGAACATCCCCATGACAAAGGACAATGAAAAACAGGCAATGGTCGTCGAGGGCTCGACGGTCATAACGAATGCCGAAGGGCTTGCCCCGGGCTCGTTGATTCAAGTTCATGATGGCAAGTACATCATGCTGATGCCCGCTGTGCCCAGGGAAATGAGATCGATCATCTCTTCGGATGAAGCAAAAAGCGTTTTGGGTGTTGATCCGCACCATGAATCCGTGATTACGTTCAAAATATTCAAGGTCCTCAATGTTTCTGAATCCCGGATCAATGAGCTGATACGGGAGCCGCTTGCCAGGGCCGGCGATGTTGAGTTCGGCAGCTATCCCCAGGACGACAGCATTCATATCCATCTGACCGGGAAGGGGACGAGCGCCCGGGCGTGCAGGGAACAGTATAAAGTTTTAATCGAATCGATCAGGGCGATTTTGAAAAACAACATCTATGCCGAAGACGATGAAACGGCAGAGGCATTGGTGATAAAAAACCTCGCAGCAGAGAGGAAATCGATATTCGTTGTCGAGGGCCTGACCGGCGGACTCGTGAGTTATCAGTTGATGAAAATACCCGGTTCTTCCTGCTGTTACAGCGGCGGCATGATCGTGGGCAATGGAACGTCTGCCGGCGATCTCGGGATGAGCCAGGAAGAATACGAAACTCACGGAGCGATGAGCGAGAACTTCGTCAAAAAAGCTGCGATGCATATCAAAACAAACAAAGGTGTCGACCTCTGTTTATGCATCACCGGTCAGGCAGATTCAGACGGTTCGAACGGAACCTATCCTTCGGGAACCGTGTCTATTGCTTTGGCTTCCGCTTCAGGTGTTGTGAGCGGTACCTTTATCGTACCGGGGAAAAGAGAGATGGCGCAAAAACGTGCATCTTTACTGGCATTGCATATGGTCAACCTCTCTGTGCAGCATAAGCCAGTTGTGCTGGCAACCCCCTGGTGACGCGGCACTCCCGAATTTCGTACCTGTTTATGGTATATGTCATTTACTTTAACCGTTCGGCAGCACTGTGTGAGATACAGCAGAGCGGGAGCTGGCCGGGTGAAGGTAGTTATGCTTGATGATGTTTCAAGGAGGATTCCAATGAACATCCATTATCAAAAGGCAAGTCTATGCCGGAGAAATTTCTAACATGAGCCTTGCGGGAAAGAAAATCAAAGTCAATGGCATTTACCTTAACGTAATCATCGAGGGTGAAGGCGATCCGGTCATCCTGCTCCATGGATTTCCTGACTCGGCAGCTGTCTGGCGCAACCAGATCAAGGTCCTGACCGGCAGCGGATGCAGGGTCATTGCACCGGACTTGCGAGGGTTCGGAGATTCCGATGCGCCGCAGGGCAGGGGGCAATACACGCTGAACATCATCGCAAAGGATGTAACTGAGCTTCTGGATCATCTGGACATCAAAAAGGCGATTTTCGTGGGCCATGACTGGGGTGCTGCCCTTGGATGGTACCTCGCAATCCGTCACCCTGAACGGATTGAGCGCTACGTTGCAATCTCCGTAGGCCATCCGCGGGCATACCGTTCGGGTATTGAACAGAAACTCCGCGGATGGTACGCGTTCGCGTTTCAATTCCCCGTTATATCGGAAAAGATGGTCCGCGCATTCGATTGGTATGTCTTGCGGAGGATGACCGGTAACCATCCGGAGAATGACACCTGGATTAAGGATCTGTCGAGAAAAGGCCGGCTGACCGCAGGCCTCAACTGGTACCGGGCCAATGGACTCGGGGTCATCTTCGGCAACTTCCCGAATGTGCATGTTCCTGTCCTCGGCATCTGGAGCACCGGTGACCGGTTCCTATCCGAGGATCAGATGAAGAACAGTGCCAGGTATGTTAACGCGGACTGGCATTATGAGAAACTCGAAGGCTCAAGCCACTGGATTCCATTGGATGCGCCCGATCGATTGAACGCACTTTTGCTGGATTATTTCGGCAGGCAGACCGGTAAAAAAAACTGACAAATAACAGGAATAATACACGATAACTGACTGAACATTACGAAAGACGATTAACGGAATAGAGGAAAGATTCGATGACCTGTAAAAAAGTTAGCTTTGCCCCCGTGTTACCCGTTATCTGCGCAGTTCTATAAATAGTTACCACCTTATTTATGGAAATAAAGAGGGAAAATGCTTGTCTTGGTAAGCTATGATGCAGCTGCAGATGATGTCAGAGCACTATTCTGCTTGCCTGAGATTCGATAGAGTGATATGAATTCCTGTCATATTGCAGGTAACGTACGCTGCGGCGGGGGAGGGATGTATGAAGGCATGTAAATGGAGTGCTGTATGGGTGATTGTATCGTTTCTGTTCGTGCTTGCATCCGGGTGTGGTTCCAGTAAAAGCAATGTTCAGCATGTGACCCTTGGCCAGGGCTGCGATCCGATATCAACGGATGACTGTTTTCTTCCGTATCCTTCTTTTTATTACCTGAAACAGGACCCTGCAACGGCAACAGGATGGCGTGTCAATTATCCGAGCGGTGTTCTGCCGGTCAATGTAAAGGGTGTAGCGCTCAATCCAGCGCCCTTCAACACGGAAGACGGCTTCAGCCCCGCGAGCCAGATCCTCGTGTACTTTGCACAGGGTGTAACGCCGACATCTCTGCCCTCACAGGGTGATCTTTCTGCTTCTACGCTGACCACCAGTCCTATCCAGATCATCAACTTCACGACAGGCACCCGGGTACCCCTATTTGCCGAGGTCGATGCAAATGCGCCGTCTCTGCAACAGCAGGCACTCATCATACGGCCCATGATTCGTCTCGCCACATCTTCGCACTATGTTGTAGTCATTCTCAACAGCGTCAAAGATACCAGCGGCGCACCGCTGCAGGCCCCCGTCCCGTTTGTGTACCTGCGTGACCGTGTACCGACAGCCAACGCCGTGGTGGAGGGCATACGCCAGCACTACGAACAGCTCTTCGCATTCCTGAAAGCACAGGGCATCAATAGAAATGACATCGTACTTGCCTGGGATTTCACCACCGCTTCAGACCAGTTTTTGACCTCACACCTGCTGTCCATGCGGGACCAGGCGCTTGCCATGACACCGACGGTCGGTATTGATTACACGTTTTCTTCGGTCAACACCTTTACTCCTGCATCGGTCTCAGGTAACGCAGGTTACAATCCCTTTCTCTACCGCGAGCTTATCGGGACATTTTCCGCCCCCACCTTTTTAAACAGTGCCGGGTACCTCGTGACCAGCAGCACCACCGGACTGCCGCACTATGTTGACCAGGCACCGTACCCGATCGTCGTCCACATTCCTGCCTGCATAACAGATACGACCCTGCCCATACCTGTCATGATTTACGGACACGGATTGTTCGGCAATGCACAGGGAGAGATGGATAC
>JAJYLM010000142.1 GCA_021787655.1 bacterium | reverse complement strand
GTTGAATCCTTCAGAGGACACCGTCTACCTGATAGGCAGCGTGGTTGTAAAGAAAACAATAGCAGATAATCTGAACGACATGGTCATTGCGCCTGACGGAACGCATGCTGTCGTCTATCACAATTATATCCCCGGTGAAGAGGCCAATTTTAACGGTATCCTGGTATTCAATACCTATTCTGTCGTCAATCTAACGACAACAACCGACGATACCACGACGTTAAGTATTGGCGGCGGTGCTCCGCAGCAAGTCGTTTTCACGCCATCAGGAGACAAGTTCATCGTAATCTCAAATAACCGGTGTTTCGTCGTACCGACGGCATCACCGTTCAACAGCCATTACATAGAACTTTGGCCCGACCCGTCGGTTATCGTCGTACCAGACCAGGTTGTCATTACACCGCAGGGAGACATTGCACTCATACGATCATTCGCACAGAATACGGTTTATGCAGTCAATCTTCTTGTGCCGTCGATTATGAATGTCTTTACCGAGAATCAACCCACAGGCATCAGCATATATCCTGACGGGAACATAGGGTTGATCGTCGATCAGGGGTCCGACAGCGCCAGTATACTGAGTTTCGACCACAGCCTCATGACTATATCGGAGGTGCCTGTCTCGCTGACAACGCCGGTCAGTGCCGCAGCCACATCATTCTCATGCACCGGTGGTACGTGTTCGGTGACGGACACAACGTACTCGGCACTTCTCTATGCGCCCTCGAACAGTTCGGAGTCCATAACATACCTCAAAATCAGAAACGGTATTACCTCGACGACCGTGTACGGGGGACTTATCGCGCCGGTGCAGTCCATTCAATTCGAGCCGGATCAGCCTTCAACGGCGATCATTCTCCACAGTACATCCAATCTGCCCAATGCCGCATATCCTGTGTCCATTATCGATGTGGACACCCAGGATGTAAATCCTTTTTACGTCAAAGAAACGCCTTCGTCGGTCCTGTTCACCAGTAATCAGGCAGGCGATGACCTGTTGTTGATGACACTGAACAGCCAAAATGAGCTTGTCTATTATGATTTGACAACCGGCGTATCGGGGTTTCTCATGCTTTCCTCGATGCCGGACACCATGGGCACCAGCGGCAATACAGTTTATATTTCGCACGATCAACCGCTGGGATTCATAACGCTGCTCGATATAAATTCATTTACCATGAGGTTCGTGAGCGGGTTCAATGTCTATAAGCTGTTTGACAGGTAACGGTATATGATAAAAAGATATTTATTGACAATGGTGGCTGCAGGAACAGTATGCGGGCTGACATGGTGTTTCATACCCGCAAATGCCGTCGCAGAGAATATTGAAACGAAGGCACAAGGCATGACGCCAACGTCCGTTCGTAAACCCGTTGCTGCAGAGACACCAAGCGTCCCGCAGATATCCATCCGTAAACCGTTCGGCGTGAAAATCAATACAGGTTATTTCAGTACCAAGATCGCTGACCCCGGATGGCGGTATATAAACTCTGTCAATTGGATGAATGCAATGTACATCGAAGGTGCATACACGGTCTATAAGAACGTCGATGTGTTCACCGATTATGCATACTCGGAATACACGCCTTCAGAGTCTGTTGCTGGCAGCAGCGTCAGTGCGAATTTCGATCTTACAACGCATATAATAACCGTTGGTGCAAGGTACAGTTATCCTCTGTGGCGATGGACCGTGCCGTATGTCGAACTCGGGATCGGTACGTATATAACCTTTGTGCGTATCAGTGCATTGCAGCAGAGCGTCAGCGGGCATGACGTTATCGTGGCTCCCGAGGCAGCAGCGGGATTCTATGTTCCCCTCAAAGTCCCCACGGCAACCAGCAGATTAGGTATCAATCTTCAGTTTTCTTTCGGCATAATCCGGCAGTATTTCGTCGAGCCCCTTACCCTGGATTTAGGATACCTCGGTAACCTCAACGTTGACGGACAGAGGCTGACCATAGGATTCGGGTTCTCATTTTAGCTGGAACAGAAAGAGCCGGCTCCTACGGACGTTGAATTACCGGCAGGTGAAGGAGGGCTAAAAGCAACATCAGTAGCTCAAAGCGAACAAATATCCACTCTGGACAAGGCATTCCTTATCCGTGGCCCGTTTGCCGGAACGATAAGCACCTTGCATATGCAGGAGATAGAGCAAGGAATCCTGAATGCAATCGGTATTATTATTTAAAGAAAGAGGACAAAAGTTTATGACTATAATAAATGATTCCAAAGTCGCACTGGTAACCGGAGGGGGCAGGGGGCTTGGCCGTGCCATGGCACTGGGACTGGCTCAGGCAGGAATTCACGTTATCATCACGGCAGCTCGCGAGGATAAAGAAATTGCTAAGGTCTCTCAGGACGCAAACGACAAGGCGGGAGATGAGCGTATAAAACCGGTGAAAGCTGACGTGACCGAGGAAAAGGACTGCACGGCAGTCGTTGATTTTGCGATTTCTGCATTCGGCAGGATAGATATACTCGTCAATAACGCAGGCCGCGGCATGAAGTATGTGAGCCAGAACTTTATGACCAAACCTACGAAGTTTTGGGAGGTAGAACCGGAAACATGGCGCACGATCATCGGTACCAATGTCAACGGGCCTTTTTTTATGGCACGGTCGGTGATACCGCATATGCTGTCAAATAAATGGGGGCGCATTATCAATATCTCCATGAACCACGAAACCATGCGCAGGAAGGGGTTTTCTCCCTACGGACCTTCAAAGGCCGCCCTTGAATCTGAAACCATCATCTGGTCGCAGGACCTCGAAGGGACCGGAATAACGGTGAATGCCCTGCTGCCGGGCGGTGCTTCCAATACCGGGATGATACCAGACGGCGTACCCGATGAAATACGCCTCAAGCTCCTCGATCCCGGGATTATGGTCCCGCCGCTGCTATGGCTGATATCCGGGGAAGCTGATTCGTTCACCGGCCGGCGTATCGATGCTTCGAAGTGGGACACATCACTGCCTGCAGTTCAGGCCGCTCAAAGGGCAGGTGAATCTTCCGGCTGGGCACTGTAAGAAGGTTCTTACATCACGAAGGGGATCAGTTTCTTGGTGTGCTTCCTGTAGTCGGGGTAGGTGTCCGGAAAATGATTACTGAGCAGCCTTTCTTCGATGCTGAGTTTTCTCAGGATACCGACGAAGATCATGAGGAGTGCGATGGCGCCGCGCATTTCACCAACTGCTAATGCAGACCCGAGGGTGGCGGTCAGGTATCCTGTATAAATAGGATGCCGGACAAGCCGGTAAGGCCCGCGCATGATAATCTCGTGATCCTTTTTGATGGTAACAGCACCGCTCCAGTTACTGCCTAATATCGAGCGCGCCCATACAGAAAGCGCAACCCCCGAGGCGCAGACAACATCAGCTGCAATGCCAAGAACCGTAGTCTGCGGCAGGATTCTCATACCAAGCCATCCTTTGGAGAGCTGGGGAAAATACAGGAGTGCAAAAACGGTAATGAGCCAGATACGTGCGATAACAATGTCTGCGATGCCCTGAATATAAATATTATCTTTAGTATTCCGTGCCTTCAAGAGCCAGTAGCCGTAAAAAACACACCAGCACAGTGCAGTAATGAGAATAAATAACATGTAAATTCCCTCCAGTCTGCGAAGTATCGTATCAGAAATGTGCAAAAAAAACTATAACCACGATTATTAAAAGTATGTATTGTTGACCTGGGATATGCTATTCATACGATGAAGAGTACAGGAGGGCGTTATGGTTCGTCGTATCAAAAAGATACTGAAAAGCAAACCAACCGTCGAGGGTGCAGGGGTATTCTTGAAAAGGGCATTCGGATATTATCATGTACCGCAGCTCGACCCGTTCCTGCTGCTGGATGATTTTCGCTCTACGGACCCCGATCGGTACCTTCCCGGTTTTCCCTGGCATCCTCACCGTGGCATCGAGACAATTACCTATATGCTTGACGGACTGGTGGAGCACGGCGACAGCATGGGAAACAAGGGTGTGATCCTGCCGGGTGGTGTTCAATGGATGACAGCAGGCAGCGGTATTATCCATCAGGAAATGCCAAAAGGCGATTCAAAGGGGATCATGGGAGGATTCCAGTTGTGGGCGAATCTTCCGGCGAAGCACAAGATGATGGATCCGCGTTATCGGGATGTGAAGAAAGATATAATTCCGGAAATAAAGCGCAATGACGGTACAACGATCAGGATTATCTGCGGAACAGCAGATGGAGTACAGGGGCCGGTCAGAGACATCGTCATCGATCCTGCATACCTCGATATTACCGTGCCTGAAGAAACGCAGTTTATTCATGATGTTAAACCGGGGCATACTGTTTTTGCCTATGTCATCGGGGGAGAAGGTTATTTTGATAAAGGGCAGGATTCGTTTGCCTACGAGGTGGAAGGCACGAACTATTTCGATTTCAAACGTGAATGTCTTATCCGGGAAGAGAGCGTTGTCCTCTATGAGGATGGAGACAGTATCCAGATAACGACAAAGAGCAAATCCGTCAGGTTCTTGCTGATTTCAGGAAGGCCTCTCAATGAGCCTGTTGCCTGGTATGGACCAATAGTCATGAATACACAGCAAGAACTCAAGACAGCGTTCGATGAATACTCCAGGGGTACATTCATCCGTCACAAAAAGACAAAGCATTCGTAGCGCTCTACCGGGTATTAGGCATTCATACTAAATATTCTTTTACCCAAGAGGGTGCATTTCAGTGGTTTGTGGACAATGAAGAGAGAGGAAAAGCGTAGGGGCAACCCTGGAGGTTGCCAAAAGGACTATCCGAAGGTGAATGTAAAAGCCTTGAATCCGGTCTCCAGAACCTCGATTTCAACGGTATGCTCTGCAGAATCATCTGAATTGAAAAGCGTGTAAAGCCTCGGCTTGCTTACGACAACGTCAGGCTGCTGCCTGCCGTCAACCGTGACCTTGAGCGTTACAGGTCCTTGCTTGCTTTCTGCGACGATGTAGAGTTTCGCTGAGTAAAACTTGAGCTTTAGCCTGCCGCCTGTCTTCACCAGCGTTATATGATCACGAGCGAACCTCCATAAGCCTTCAACAGCAAAGTTATTTAATGCAAGATGCCCTGGGAATGCATACAGACGGGCTTCGGCAGAAGGGGACTGGTCCGGTGTGAGGTACTGGAGTCTGTAGGTGCCGAAATACATTTCAGGACTGCCGATGCTGCCAGGTGATACGGTCTGTGTGTTCGGGTTTACCCTGTTTTCTCTCACAGAGTTGGACGTGATACCCAGCAATTGCCGTATTGCATTCTCGGTGCGGTCGTAATGGCCTTCTCCGAAATGCTCGTACACGATGTCGCCATTCTTAGCGATCAGGTATTCCGCCGGCCAGTATTCGTTGTTATAGGCGTTCCAGGTTGCATACTCATTGTCCTGAGCAACAGGGTAATGTATGTCGAATCGTTTGATAGCATCTTCAACATTCCTCGTGCTTTTTTCAAAAGGAAATTCCGGCGTATGCACACCGATGATTACAAGGCCATTATCTTTGTAGGTTTTATACCACCGGGTAAGATG
>JAJYLM010000141.1 GCA_021787655.1 bacterium | reverse complement strand
TTGGGATCTGCCGTTGTCCCCGAGGTGTAGATTATGGTCGCAAGGTCACCGGGACGGATATTGTTCATCCGTTTTTCCATCTCCTTCTCATCATCCGCAGAAGGGCTTGAGGCCGCAAGATCATGGAACAAGAGCACCCCCGGCGCATCGTTGAGCTTGTCCATGGATATGATGTGCCTGAGGTTCGGCATGTCCTTCTTCTTGGCCTGTACTTTATTATACTGGAGCTGGGTCGAAACGATGACGGCGACGGCATCAGAGTTGTTGACGATATAGGCAACCTGGTCCGGTGTATTCGTCGCATAGATCGGTACGGTGACAATACCTGCGCTCTGGATTGCTATATCGCTGATGTACCATTCGTTGCGGTTTTCAGACAATATGCAGACCTTTTCCTGCGGTTTTATACCGAGCTTGATCAGCGAACAGGCCAAAGCCCTGCTTGCAGCCCTGTTCTCATCCCAGGTAATATCGGTCCACACACCATTCTTCTTGTGTTTTATGAGGACCTTGCCCTTGTTCCGATCCGCCTGCTTATAATACATCTCGGGAATAGATTTATACTCCATTGCGCATCCTCCTTTTGTGCACTTTTTTACCATTATAAAAAAAATATTGCAAAAAAATTATTTGTATGAATATTTTACTGTCATGACCAACATATTCACCGGCATTGAAATAACAAAAAAATATATCAACTACTTCATGGCGGACAGCTCGTACAGGATCAAGGGCGTCCACAAAATAGCCCTCCCTCTCCATATACCCGCCGAAAAATTCATCGACGAAGTAGAAAACGGGTTCAAGGAAGCTGTCCGGAAAATGGAGATACCTGCAGAGCGCATCGCATCGATCAGCATCAGCGTACCTGCTGCGATTGATCATAAAAACGGCAGCATCATCTATTCCGCCGAACTTCCCCAGCTCCAGGGGCTGCCGCTCAAAGAAGAACTCGGTGCCCGGCTCAAAAAACTGATCATCCTGGATACGGAAGCGAACGTCAGGACCTTTATTGAGCATAAGCTCGGCAGTGCAGTTCGGTACAGTAACTTTATTTTCATCGTGCTCGATTCGTGGATCAGTGCAGGTGTGTACATCAACAATAGTCTCCTGCGGAGCAAGCGGGGCATTGCGCATGAACTCGGGCATGCCATCGTCGAGCCGCACGGCAGGAAATGCGGTTGTTCGCAGCGCGGTTGTCTCGAGGAATACGTTTCCTTCGACGCTGTTGTGCGGTACTACCTGAAGCACCGGCGAGGCACTCCACGGAACACCATGACCATCTATGATCTGTTCAGACTGGCAGGTACTTCGGATTTTGCAGCGATCAATGCATTCGAGAAAATGGGCAATTACCTCGGCCTTGCCCTGATCAACCTGGTCAATATCGTCAAACCCGATGCAGTCATCTTTGCCGGTGATTTCAGCAGGGCGCTCAATTTTTTCCTGCCGTCCATAAAATCGACACTGGATACACGTTCCTACTACGGGTCATCGGGCAACATCACGTACGGGAAAAGCTATCTGGGTGCAAATGCGCTCAGAGAAGGCCTCGTGCATCTTGCAAAGGACAGCTATACGAATGCGTACAATCTCAAGGTCTGCGATGACCTGTTCATAATATGACCAGAACGGACCCATGCATGGAGGCGATATGAAAAAGACAATAGTGGCGGCGGTTTCAGTCATTACATTCGTGATCGTGTTTGTTTCAACTGCATCTGCAAACAAGAACATAACATTCCCGATCATCTCAAACTACCTGCTCTCGCAGAATGAATTCAAAGACCTTTCCCAGGAGCTTGGAACGGCCATAAGCTACGTCCAGGTCGGACCGTCCAGCAACCTTGGCCTGACCGGGTTCGAGATCGGTGGCTCCGTTAGTTTTGCGGACATCAACCAAAACGCGTCGTACTGGCGGAAGGCGACCGCGGACCACAATCCGCCGGATTATCTCGTCATTCCCCGGGTGATCCTCAGAAAGGGGCTTTTCTGGGGCATCGACCTCGGTGCATCCTACCTGCAGATCCCCAATACGAACATCTCGCTCGTCGGCGGTGAGATAAACATCGCGCTGCTCAGGGACGGCATAGCAACACCGGCGATCGGGCTTCGGGCAGCCTACTCTTCGCTGCTGGGCATCTCCTTTCTGAACATGCAGGTCATCAATGCGTCCCTCGGTATCAGTAAAAAATTATTTATCTTCGAACCCTATGCAAGTGTCGGCGATGTTATGATCCTCAGCAAGCCCAACAATATACCCAGTTCGTCGGCAGACATAACCCTGCCGCCAGCGCAGTGGGTTTACTTGAAAGAGGAAGATATATCGGAATTCCAGGGTACAGTCGGTCTGCAGCTCGATTTCACCATAGCACGCCTGGCATTCGAGGCAGCATTCTCAAAAATCCCCGTGTACAGCGTCAAGCTGACGTTCGGATTGTAACACAAGAAATCTTCCGGCGTTGTGTGCACCTGAGGGAAGTCTGCCCAGAAAGCCAGTACCCGGTAACCGGATACGTCGCAGCAAACTTCCCTCGTGCAGCGTCCGGGAGCAATCACAGAAGGTTGTTCCGGATTACTCTACCTTGAATTGAACTGATTTGACGGTATTTCCGTCTGCATCCTTCAGCTCGAGTGTCCAGTCACCCTTCATGCCGCTGACGGTCTTGCTGGCAAACGTCCTCCACCGCACGCTCTTCTTCAACGGTGCCTGGAACGTGGAAACCTGTTTCTGACCGAACATCCACACAAACGTCACCTGCGTATCTTCGGTGATCTTTGTCGCATCAAGAAAAGCGAAAACCTTTTGTGTGTCTGCCGAGAAGGTTTCTGCGGCCCCGACCGGCGCCCTGTTCTCCACCCCGGTACACACGACCAGTTGCTTGACCTGGAACAATGCAGTGGCTTTTGCCGGCGCCTGGGCTGTGGTCTGGGTCATGCCCTGATCCGCAAATGCAGGAGCATATATGCCTGCAAGCACTACCACGGAAACGAACACTATGATCTTTTTCTTCATACCATTGCCTCCTTTTCGGTATTGTTTTTGCAGCATTTCAATGAAAACCTGTTCATCTATACCACAACAAACGAACCAGTTCAATACATCGCGTCCGTTCGGCAGGCACGGCGCGTTTTCCTGTTATTGCAGCACCCGGTCGATGAAAGACTTCTTCTGTTTTATTTCTTTGCGGTGTTCCTCGTGGTAGAGCTTGACATAATCTATCGGTTTCACGGAGTCTACGGGAATATTCTTTTTTATTTCCCTGATACCGTCGAGGAGTGCAAAGAATTTGTCGTAAAAACCTTCCGGCAGAGGAACGATCTCCTGCCTGAGGTGCTGTTTGATGCCGTCCACCATTCTTCCGGCCTGGGTATGATGTATCACCCCTCTCCGAACGAGATCCTGATATGAGTTGCTCAGGACAACCGGGGAATACCGGGCTTCAATGACGAGGTCGAGGATGATCCTGGTCAACGATGTGACGGTTATCAGATTTTCGGCAGCGAGGACGAGCGCGGCCTGAAAATAGTTATACACCGGGACAAGCCTGCTGCCGTAGAACTCGAAGCGGCGGATCGGCGTCTTCTTGTCGAGGTAGATGAAGATTTTCCTGACGACATCGTTCGCTGCAAGCCGGTCGATCACGGACAGGGCCTTTTTCCGGTTCTTTGCAGGCACGTGCGAGAGTTCCATGATCTTCCGGATTGTTTCCTTGCTGACCTTGCCGGCTATCGTGTCGGCATACAGGGAGTAGATATAAGCATCGGACTCAGCGTCGTCTCCGAAAAGAATCTCCTCGCTGCCCTTGCCTCTCCTGAGGTTGTCCTCGAACAGGACCGGCAGTTTGTACCCGATTTGTTCCCTGAGTGCGTGGAACCGTCCGAGCAGGAGGTTCTGAAGGTTGGGTTTCAGGGTGAGCTGCTTCCATCGGATGCCGTCCATAACCAGCTTCTTCTCGAGGACCTTGCGCATCTGCAGCGGACTGCCCGATATGAAATAGATCTCATTGTTATCGTTCTTCTGGAGTTCCTTGAGCAGTGACGGTGCACCTGGCACACTCTTCTTTTCTTCTGCTTTTTCCAGATACGCACGGAGCATACCTTTCAGGGTCTCAAACTCTGTTTTGAGATAGGTCTTATCGAGGTCCCACCGGTAAATGACCTGTTCCATGGCACTCAATCGAACGAGAAATCTTTGATCGACGAGGAGATTTCCTGTATCAATCCACCCCGGACGGCCTTCGCGGCGACCTTGATCGCATTGGACGTCGCCTTTGCCTTTGAACGTCCGTGGGCCTTGATGAAGAGGTTGTCAAACCCGAGCAGCGGCGCTCCGCCGTACTGCTCCCAGTCCGTAATGGTCTTCAACTGTGATATCGCTCCCTTGAGCATAAACAGGCCTATCTTCCACGCAAAGCGTTTCTTATAGGCGAACTTTGCAAGACCGACGACCGTTTCCGATACACCTTCGAGCATCTTGAGGACGATGTTTCCGGTAAACCCGCTGCACACGACCACGTCTGCAGTGCCCTTCGGTATGTCGATGCCCTCGATATTGCCGATGAAGTTGATCTTCGGATACTGCTTGAGCAGCTTGTAGGCTTCGAGCATTTCCGGGCTGCCTTTTATCTCTTCGGTACCGTTGGAAAGGATGGCGACCCGCGGCTTGGGGTTCTTACTGATGCGCGATGCATAGGAACTTCCCATGATCGCGAACGAGACAAGGTCTTTCGCAGTCACGTTTATCGTTGCCCCGACATCGAGGATGAGGGAAAAGGGATCGTTCTTTTCGCCGCGTCTGATCTCGGTCGGATACACCGAAGCGAGCGCTGCCTTCTGGATACCGGGAATCTTGCTGAAGGTCTTTGCACACGTGAGAATGCAGGCACCCGTATTGCCGGCACTGACCATGGCCTCTGCTTTGCCGTCTCTGACGAGCTGAGCGGCAACGAGGATCGAAGCCTGCGGCTTCTTCTCAAGTGCTTCTTTGGGGTGTTCATCCATGCCGACGAACTGCGTCGTGTTGTGCACGGAAAGATTTTCCGGGTTATGTTTTACGTCCTTGAGTATATCGGTTATTTTCTTTTCGTCACCGACAAGGATAACATTGATATCCGTATCCAGACTGATCCATGCGGCACCCCGAACAACATCATCAGGCGCATAGTCCCCTCCCATTGCGTCAAAAGCAATTGTCGTCATCCTTCCCTCCTCGTACCTGTACAGAACTCACATATCGTACAACACGTAGCAACTGTATATCAGATCCTGACCTTCATGTAAACCACGTTCCATTGCAGGGGCATCGGGCACCATGTCCCTGCTCTTTTGCTCCCAAGCTCTGTTTCAGATCATACAAAACGCTGGGGGTCCATGTCGACATTGTAACGGATACCGGGAATACGCTTTTGAAAGATCCTGTCGAGCTGGTTGATGGCGTCCATCAACTGTTTTGTTCCAGAAGACTTGATCATCAGGTTATAATAATAGTATCCCCTGACCTTTGCAATGGGTGAAGGCACCGGACCAAAAAAGGTGATCG
>JAJYLM010000140.1 GCA_021787655.1 bacterium | reverse complement strand
CAGCACCCGGGGCGATCGTGCCGGTGTCCGGCATTGTCGGTCTTCTGGGTGACAAAGATGAACCGCTCCCTGATATGAAACCGCCGGTTTACGAGATTGACGAAAAAGCCGCCGGAACAACACCGGTGGCTGAGAGTGCCCGGCAGGAAACGGCTGCTGCTTCCGGTGCCGTTGTGACGAAAGAGGTCAAGGCAAGCCCTGCTGCGAAAAAGCTCGCCCGGGAAAAAGGCATTGATCTCGCACAGGTCATGGGAACGGGACCCGGAGGAAGGATTACCGAGGCAGATGTTCTCAATCATAAGCCCGGCGTTCCGGGCGCTGCATCAGGTGTTCAACCGGCTCCTGTACCGGTATCCGGCGCAGAGAAGATCCCAGCGACCCCGTATGCACGCAAACTTGCCGCGGAACAGCATGTGGGGCTGGAACAGGTCGCACGGCAGGCAGGGGACAGGAAACTGAATGCACAGGATGTCCTCGACACTGTCCGGCAGCCTGCTGCCACAGGCGCAACCGGAACGCAGGAACCATCGACACTGCTGCCGCTGACCGACATCCGGAGTGCGGTTGCCGAGAGGATGGCCTACAGCGCGCGGACCGTAGCACCGGTAACGCTTGGCATGGAGGTCGTCGCCGAAGAACTGCTCAAGCTCAAGAGCGCAATGGCATTGTTGTACCCGGCTGACAAGATCACCATCAACGACATCCTGGTGAAGCTGACGGCCATGGCATTGAAAACGCATCCCCTGGCGAATGCGTCACTCGAGGAGAGCGGTATCAGGGTTTACAACGTTGTCCACATGGGTATCGGCGTTGCCATCGAAGGGGGGCTTATCGTGCCCGCGATAGCCGATGCAGACCGTAAAACTATTCTGCAGATTTCCCGGGAGTCGAAAGACCTGATAGCACGGGCGAAGAGCGGAAAACTGACCTATGAAGAACTGACACGCGGCACCTTTACGCTGACCAATCTCGGTGCGTACGGCATCGATATGTTTACGCCTATCATCAACCCGCCGCAGTCCGCAACGCTCGGCGTCGGCAGGATCATGAAGAAACCCTGGGTCGTCAACGATACGGTTGCAGTTACGTCAACGATGGTCCTGAGTCTTACCTTCGATCACCGGGTCATTGACGGGGCGCCTGCTGCCCAGTGCCTGCTCACGATCAAACAGTATGTTGAAAATCCCTACGTTGTACTGGGGAGCTGAGCAGAATGAGGCAGGCTGCGGCGGTACACGGGGTTTTGCACACTGTCTTTGCTCGAAGGGGAGTACCAGAAAAAACGGAGAACAGAAATGGATTATGATATCTGTATAATCGGGGGCGGTCCTGCAGGCTATCTGGCGGGTATTCGTGCCGCACAGCTTGGAGCGACGGCCGCTGTCATAGAAATGGATGAACTCGGCGGTGTCTGTACGAACCGCGGGTGTATACCGACAAAATCGATGCTCGAGGTCGTAACACCGATCCTGTCGGCAGCCAGGTGGAACGACATGGGTCTCGAGGTACACACAAAACTCAACCTCAGCCAGGTCCTTGCCAGGACGCGCGATGTCGTTGGATACATACGCGCAGGTATCCAGTCACTGCTCGATGCCCGGGGCGTACACGTCATCAGGGGGAAAGCGAAATTCGTGGACCGGTTCACTGTCCGGATAAATGAACGCGAAACCGTGAGCGCACGGTTTATGCTTGTTGCGACAGGGTCAATCCCGGCGCTGCCGCCCATCGACGGCATCGGTCTTGACGGCGTCGTGACGAGTGACGGGATGTTTACCCTCCAGCAGGTGCCGGAAACCGTTGCCATTATCGGCGGCGGTGCCATTGGCATCGAATATGCGACGATCCTCAAGGCATTCGGCGCCCGGAAGGTCGTCATTATCGAATTTATGGACAGGCTCCTGCCGTTGATGGACCCCGGCCTCAGTGCCTTTGAAAAGGTCATGCTTGAAGATGCAGGGATCGAGGTCGTGCTGTCCAGCAAGGCCGCTGCACTGTCGGCATCGAACAAGGGCATCAGGATGGATCTTCAGCCTTCGCCGGGCACGGCACAGGCAGGTCCGCAAAAGCTCGACGTCGACAAGGTCTTCGTCGTCACCGGCAGGAAGCCGAATACCGGAGACCTCGGTCTGGAACCCCTGGGCATATCGCTCTCAAAGGGCTGGATAGACGTGAATATGGCAATGAGAACGGGCGTCGACTCGATCTATGCAGCAGGGGATGTCAACGGCATCAGGCTCCTTGCGCATGCGGCGTTCCATCAAGGCATGATCGCAGTCGAGAACATGCTCGGTGCACGGAAGGTCTTTGAGCCTGTCCTCGTCCCGTCTGTGGTTTATTCGAAGCCGCCAGTCGCCCAGGTTGGCATGGACGAGACAGCGGCACAGAAAGCAGGCATGGACGTCAAGACCGGTGTCTTTGATCTCGCCGGCAGTCCCATGGCGCTGGTCCATGGCGATCCCTCGGGCTTCGTCAAGATCGTAGCGGAAAAGAAATACGGACTTGTCCTCGGCGCATCGATCGCTGGAGAGTCTGCATATGAGCTGATCTCCGTTATTGCTGCTGCCATGGCAGGGGAGATAACGGTTGATGAATTGAGGAGGACGGTGTTTGCGCACCCAAGCCTGTCGGAGTCGATAGCAGAATCGGCATGGGCCGTGGACGGACTTTCGCAGCATACCATCAAAAACAGTATCCCATGAAGAAATTGCGTATCATCGATCTCGGTGTCATGGACTACGCTGCTGCCCTCGACGTGATGCAGGGCATTCGCAGCGAGGTTACACAGGGCGCGGATGATACGATCCTTCTGGTCGAACACAGCCCGGTCATAACCATCGGCAAGGACGGCGGTGACCGGAGCATCGTGGACCGCAGCCGTATCAGGGACCAGGGGATACCGGTCGTGAACGTGGAGCGTGGCGGCGGTGCTGTTGTCCATAACAACGGGCAGCTGGTCGTCTACCCGGTGATGAAACTCGCCGGCATGCCGCTGGACCTGATCGGCGGGATTGTCGATACCATGGCAGATGTTGCTGCCGGGTTCGGAATCAAGACGCACAGGGGCGATGAGCCGGGATTGTGGGCAACGGAGGGCAAGATCGGATTCGTCGGTATGAAGATTGACCAGAATATTTCGACGCATGGTTTCGCCCTGAATGTCTGCAACGACCTCGATCTGTTCCAGTTTATCGAGACCTGCGGGGTGGTGCATGAAAAGGTGACGAACCTGACACTCCTCACCCGCAGGTTGTTATCCATGGACACGGTTAAACAAATATGTGTCACCAAATTCTCCCAGAGGTTCCGCTATCTGCCGGATCAGTTTATCATGAAAGAAGGCGGCGATCAGGCATGATGCAGCCGGACTGGATTGCGGTACGGTACAATGAGGACAGGGTTCAGCCTGTTGCGGATTACCTCGAGCGCACGGGCATTGCTACGGTGTGTGAGAGCGCTCTGTGTCCGAACCGCTGGACATGCTATCCGGATCGGGAGATCACCTTCATGATACTCGGTGAAACCTGCACGCGGCAGTGCGGTTTTTGCGGTGTCAACAAAGGTACACCGGGACATATCGACGGGCACGAGCATGAGGAAATTCTGGCAGCAGTCCGGTGGCTCGGTGCCCGGTACGTGGTGATCACCTCGGTGAGCAGGGATGATCTTGAGGATGGCGGTGCGGCGCAGTTTGCAAAGGTGGTCCGGGCGCTCGGGAAGACGGGCACAAGGGTTGAGGTCCTGACACCTGATTTTAACGGGGATGCTGCGGCCATCGGGACCGTTCTCTCGTCCGGTCCTGTCGTGGCCGGCCACAACATGGAAACCGTACCCCGGCTGTATCCTTCGATCCGTCCCTTATCGGACTACGCGACCAGCCTTTCGGTGCTCGCAACCATCAAAAAGGATGGCAGGAATGTGTTTGCAAAGTCAGGGTTTATGCTTGGACTCGGTGAGACCCTGCCTGAGGTCAGGTCTCTCATGCAGGACATCCGTTCGACAGGATGCGATATGCTGACCATAGGTCAGTACCTCAGGCCGCTGCCCGGACAGGAACAGGTGAAGGCCTATGTCCATCCGCAGGTGTTTGCAGCGCTCCAGGAGTACGGATATGAACTGGGATTTAAGGCAGTCCAGGCCTCCCCCCTGGTCAGGAGCTCATTCAGGGCGCAGGAGATGTGGCTGCAGGCAAGCAGGGGCGCAGAAGGTGTGCCGGCACGTGGCTTGCATACCGGATTGTAAAAGAGAGCGGATACGTGTATGGTATGACGGACAGGGGAGTTGTTGATGTACGATCGCAACTACAGTTCTTAAAAGAGGAGGATGTATGTTGAAAAAAGATGCTTCGAAAACGTTCGTTGTTCTGCAGATCATCGTGGGGGTTTTGACGATTGCGTACTGGATCTTTTTCTTGTTCGTACCGGACAGTGTCCAGTCGTTCCCCTTGTCGCACAGCTACATGGTGTATGAAAAGTCGTTCGTTGCGGCGGACATGTGGATGACCTTCGCATTTTTCCTGTCGGCCTATTACCTTCTCAAAAAGGACGTCAAAGGGGTACTCTGGGGCATTATCGCGGGCGGGACGTTTGTGTATCTCGGCTGCATGGACTCCCTGTATAACCTTGAGAACGGCAAGTACGCGTTCATGTTTTCGAGCAATCCCAGCCAGGTCGGCATGATACTCGAATTGATCATCAACCTCGCGAGCTTTATATTCGGGGCCGTCGCGATCGTGTATGTGTGGGGACTCATCAAGACGGACAACGGCAAATAAAAGGGAGGTTCCATGGCTCCAGGACAGGTGATAACACCGATAGAGTTCAGTTCGCTCCCCGAGGGGAGGATCAAAAAGGCAGGGAGACTCAACCTCATCACGCTTAGCGGCAGTGCCCGCGATATGGGACATCAGCACGGCGTGATCGCCCGGGAGCTGTACGTCAGGAACCTGATCCATTTCTTCATGCTGTTTGTCAGGACACTCAGGCTCGGTCTGGAGGACATGGTAGGGTCTGCTTTTCTGCGCCGGCAGGCAGGCAGGCTGTTCGAAAAATACGTACGGATCCTCGAATCCAATATGGGGAAAAGGTACACGCCGTTTATCCTCGATGAGATGCAAGGTTTTTCCGAGGGGAGCGGCGAATCGTACGAACTCCTCAAAGGTCTTATGGCAATGCCCGACGTCTTGCAGATACTTCTGGCCCGGGGGCTTTCTCATACGGTCGCAAATTCGATCGCTGCCCTGAATCCCGGCTGCACGAGCGCGGCGGCATGGGGTGATTCCACGGCGGACGGCGGTTTTATCTACGGGAGGAACCTCGATTTCTTCGACAACCATGCCATGGACCACAATCCCTCCATCATTCTCTACAAGCCCGACAAGGGCATGAAGTACGCGGCATTCAGTTTCCTTGGCGTGCCCGGTGCAGGCATAACCGGTATCAACGAGGCGGGCATTACCTTTGCCCTGCACATCATGCTCAGCAAGAGTGTGTCGAGCTATGCCACCCCGATCATGAACATCACCAACGAGATTGTGCGGAACGCGGAG
>JAJYLM010000139.1 GCA_021787655.1 bacterium | reverse complement strand
CACGGTGTGTGAGTCGGCACGGTGTCCGAACATCAGCGAGTGTTTCGGCATGCACCGCGCCACCTTTTTGATCATGGGCGACACCTGTACCCGGGCGTGCAGGTTCTGCTCGGTCACCAAGGGGCATCCCCTGATGCCTGACCCCGGCGAACCGGACCGGATAGCCAGCAGCGTTGCGCAGCTCGGAATCCGGCACGCAGTCATAACATCCGTCACCCGCGACGACCTTCAGGACGGCGGCGCCGATCACTTCTTCAGGACAGCGCGTGCCGTAAAGCAGGCCTGCCCCGGGACGACCGTCGAGCTGCTGACCCCTGATTTTCAGGGCAGCCGCACTGCCCTCGAGCACCTGCTCATGACCGAATTCGAGATCTTCAACCACAACGTGGAGACCGTGCCGGCCCTCTACAAAAGAATCCGGCCGCAGGCCGGATACCGGAGGTCGCTCGATGTGCTGCACTTCGTCAAACAGCACTCGCGCATCCTCGTCAAGTCAGGATTGATGGCAGGTCTCGGGGAGACCGAAGAGCAGGTGAAGGACGTGCTCAGGGACTTGAAGGAGGCAGGGTGCGATATCGTCACCATCGGCCAGTACCTCATGCCAACCTTAACCAACGTCCCTGTCCAAGCGTACGTGTCCGATGAAACGTACCGCGAGTACGCCCGGTTCGGCAGGGAGATCGGCATCCCCTATGTCTATGCAGGCCCCTTTGTCAGGAGTTCGTACCACGCGCAGGAGATCATGCACACAGCCAGCGCGGGTGAGCGCCCGGCCGATTGAACGGGAACTGCAGGGACTCTTTCTTTTTCAGCGCGGTCAGGAAAGCTTGCCGATGGTCACAATCCAGTCTTCAGGACCTTCCTGTTCATAGTGCCACGCAAACTTTCCCTCGAACTCTGCTGCAAACTGATAGTACAGCGGCTTGGGATCGTGATCATTGATGAGCAGGATTGAATGTCCGGGTTCAAGCCGGTCCCACAGTTCGAATATCTTCGCATGCCGCAGTGCAGGCGGCAGGTCGCGTATGTCCAGTTTAACGATTCGTTCGTCCATACTGTCCCTCCTCGCACAACCCTACCCCTTCCGGAGAGAAGGTGTATGACGCGGATCATACTATACAGGCAACGGGACTACAGCAGGGGGTGGATGCAACGGGCGGGATGTCCGGGGCTGTACTCTGTCAGGTCCGGATCCTTGTCGAGACACTCCGGGGTCCGGTACGAACACCGGTCATAGAACCTGCACCCGCGGTACTTGTCGTAATGCGGACGCACAGCGCCGGGTATCGCAGAGAGACGGTGCGGATTGTGTACTGCTATGTCCATCAGTTCGGGGATTGCCATGAGCAGTGCCTTGGTATAGGGATGATACGGCTTTGCAAAGATCTCCTCCCTGTGCCCCTGTTCGACGATGACCCCGCCGTACATGATGATAAAGCGGTCAACCAGTTCATACGCAACGCCAAGGTCATGGGTTATCAGCAGGATGGTAAGGCTGTACTGCTGTTTTGCACGCTTGAGCAGGTCTATGATCTGGGCCTGAATGGTGACGTCGAGTGCGGTCGTCGGCTCATCCGCGATCAGCAGCACCGGGTTGTTGACCAGCGCGATTGCAATCATGACCCTCTGGCGCATGCCTCCGCTCAACTCATGGGGATACCTGTGTTGGAGTGATTCGGCACCGGCCAGGCCTGCGGCTTCCATGATGGAAATGACTATCGTGCCGAGCTCGGCCTTTCCGATGCCCGGCCGGTGCGCCCTGACCGTTTCTGCGATCTGGTAGCCGACCGTGAACAGCGGGTCGAGAGATGCAAGGGGATCCTGGAACACGATGGAGATATCCTTGCCCCGCACCCGGCTGATGGACTTTTCGTCCATGGAGAGCAGGTCTTTTCCGTCGTACAGGATGCTCCCCGCTCCATAGACTGCATTCTGGGGAAGCAGCCGCAGGATGGAGAGGCCGAGCGTTGTCTTGCCGCTTCCGCTCTCCCCGACCAGCCCGACGCTCTCTCCCTTTCCGAGAGAAAAAGAAACCCGGTCAAGCGCCGTATGCGATCCGTCAGAGGACAGGTAGGATACCGTGACATCCCTGGCTTCCAATAAGTTTGCCATGCCTATTCATTGCCAGTTTGACTGCCTCTTGTCAAATACTCACGAACACCCTGGTGTTACATGCACACGCGGTATTTGTTCAGAATAAAGGCAGGGTTGTAGGACATCTTCGAACGGCGCAGACCCTCGTTTCCCAGGTCCTGCTCACGGTTGATATACCGGTAGGACCCGCACATGCGTTCGCACAGCTGCTGGTTGATCACCTGCGGAATACCCTCATAGGCTGGATCGTACTTTTCAATATGGATGACAGCAGTATCGGGATTGAGCTGTTCCGCAAGGGAGAACGCCCTGACCGTGCCGTCCACGAGGATAGCGCTTCCCCTCAGGCCAAGCCCGGTGAGGTGCGTCAGCGCCTCTTTGGTTGCACTGAGGTCTGCTTCGAGCGACGGATCATGCTTGCTGTCGTACCACGTCTGTGCCAGCCGCAGGCAATCGTCCGTCAGCGCCTCGCCGAGGTCTGCGTACTCGTACACATATTTTTCCTTGAATTTCCGGATGTGGTTGCGCTTGCCGTCATACTTTCGTCCCCTGAGGCCTATCAGGTCGGATGCCAGGTACACGTAGTCTGCATTGTCACGATCTTCTTCGTACACCATCGACGGGAATGCCTGCCTGAGCGCCCCGAACGTGCGTTCTTCCACCCTGAACAGCGTAAAGGATTTGCCGTTGTTCCTGCACTCTGCCGCAAGCCGCCCGGCGATCTGCAGGTATGCCTCTGTATCCTTCGCGATGATCATAAAGAATTCAATTCCGGACCTGTCCTTTCCCTTGATGCACACCGCACCGTCCAGGCTGCATGCCCTGAAACCATACAGGTGGCGCCAGATGAACATGTTGGTAAAGGTATATTCGGAACCCTGCGGAGGATTGAGCCTGAGCAGTTCGTCGAACATCGGCTTCATGTCGAGCGTAATGTCGGAAAAGGCCGGGTATTCTTTTATGTACGTCCGAAGTGCAGCAGTCATTTCCATAATTATAATAAATTAACTCATATTAAAGAAATTTCAATGTCATTGCATAACGGGCACAGCTGCACTACTTTACATACTCCGGTATTTCTATTAAACAGACCCTATGCGGATAAAAAACACCACTGCAAATAAATGGCTTTTTATCGCAGGCCTCTCGGTTCTTACCATCCTGTTCCATTACCTGTACGGGATGTCAGGATCACCTGTGCTGGAGGCGTTCCACAGGAGGTTGTGCTATATACCGATCGTCCTCGGCGGACTGTGGTTTGGCCTCGGCGGCGGCCTTGCGACAGCAGCCGCCATTTCGGCGTCTGTGCTGCCGTTTATCATCCTGCACCGGTCCATGGGGCATGACTTCGTCTCCGGGGAACTGGTGGAGGTCATGTTTTACCTGGTTATCGGAGGATTGACCGGCATACTCTCGGACGCGCAGAAGCGGGAACGGAAACGAAGCGAAGACCTCCGGGAACAGCTTAGGATGTCCGGGCGCATGTCGACCATCGGAGAGCTGTTCGCCTATATGATGCATGAGATCAAGAACCCCTTGAGTTCGATCCAGGGGGCCGCTGATATCGTTGCTGACTCATCCGTCGATGCGCAGCGGAAACAGGAATTCGCCGGACTGCTGAAGAGCGAAATCGGGAGACTGAACAGGACGCTGAATTCCATGCTGTCGTTCACACGGATGAAGCTCAATACCGGAACCTGCATCCTTACAGACGAGATCAGCAGGCTGCTCGAGCTGATTCGCCCGCAGGCCTTGAAAAACAATGTCCGGATCAACCTGTCGTTTCAGGAAGCGGTCTCGCTCCAGGCTGACTGCGACAAGATCAGACAGGTGTTACTCAACCTGCTCCTCAATGCCATAGAAGCGATGGGCAGGGGCGGCAGGCTGGACATTACCGTCCGGAAAACAGACAACAGTATGGTTGATATCGTCGTTCAGGACACAGGGCCGGGCATTGCACCGGAACATATACAAAGGCTCTTTCAACCGTTTTTTACGACCAAAGAGACAGGGACAGGCCTCGGCCTCGCCATCTCGAAGCGCATTGTTGAAGAGCATAAGGGCAAGCTCCTTGTCGAGAGCAGCCCCGGTGCGGGGACCGTGTTTACGGTGAGGCTTCCATGCAGCAGGTAACGGTCCTGATCGTCGACGATAACGAGGTCCAGAGGAAGGTCATCGAGTTCAACATGGCCCGGGAGGGCTATGCTGCACTCGGTGCAGGGACCATTCATGACGCCCTGCTCCGTATCTCAGAGCACCGGCCTGCGCTGGTGATAACGGACGTTATGCTGCCGGACGGGAACGGCATCGAACTGCTCGAGCGCCTGATGAGCCTGGACCCCGGTCTGCCGGTCATCGTGATCACGGCCTTCGGGACCATCCGCATGGCAGTGGATGCGATAAAAAAAGGCGCGTACGATTACCTGACAAAGCCGTTTGAAAAAGAAGAGCTGTCCCTGGTTGTCCGCCAGGCATTACAAGGCAGGGAACAGCCGCAGGACACAACGAGGTTCGGCATCATCGGTGAATCGCCCGCCATCAAAGAGATCCTCGGTATCGTGCAGCGGATAGCCGATGCCGATGCACCGGTCCTCATCACCGGAGAATCCGGCACCGGGAAAGAGGTCGTAGCCCAGGCAATCCATGCAGCAGGCAGCAGGCGCGGCAGGCCGTTTGTGGCAATCAACTGTGCTGCCATCCCTGCAGACCTGCTCGAAGCGGAGCTGTTCGGTTATGCCAAAGGTGCATTTACCGGTGCACTGAAAGACAAAGAGGGAAGGTTTGCAATGGCAGACCAGGGGACACTGTTCCTCGACGAGATCGGAAGTATGGACATCGGTCTGCAGCCAAAGCTCCTCAGGGTCCTGGAAACCGGCACTGTGGAACGGCTCGGCGATACCGGAACCATGCAGATCAATACGCGGATCGTTTCAGCGACGAATGCAGACCTTCGCAGCCTGATACGCAAGGGCGCCTTCCGTGATGATCTGTATTACCGGCTGAACGTGATCCCTGTCAACATCCCGCCGCTGCGTGAACGAACAGAGGACATTCCCCTGCTCGCCCGTCATTTTGCAGCAGCCTATGCTCACCAGGGAGGGCTTGTCATCAGCGATGAAGCTATGGACCGGATCGTTCATCATCCCTGGTACGGAAATGTCCGGGAGCTTCAGAACTTCATACGGAGGATTGCAGTCTTCAAGGGCAGCGGTACGATTATGCTGCAGGACACTGCGGCAAACCTGCCGGAGCCTGTCGTGCCGCTCGAACATCAGTCTTCACCTGCAGGAGAATCCATGGACGAGGCAGAAAAAAGGATGATCGTGTCCGCGCTGGAAAAAAGCGGGAACAACATGTCACGCGCAGCCCAGATCCTGAAGATACCGAGGCACAAACTCATCTATAGAATGAAGAAATTCGGTCTGAAACGCCCGGACAAATCTGCATAAATTACAAGCA
>JAJYLM010000138.1 GCA_021787655.1 bacterium | reverse complement strand
CTTTTTCGACACCATGGCTGACCGGCTCGGCGAGGCGTCCTTCATCGACCGCGGCATGCAGATCGGGTACGACGGCGGCACCTTCGAGATCATCCTGACCCCCGGTCACACCAGCGGGTCTGTTTGCTTCTATGATCGTGAGAAGGGTTTCATGCTGTCCGGAGATACCCTGCTTTCCAGACTTTCGCCGAACCCGCTGCTCGACCTCAACATCGACGGCGGCAGACGGAAGAGCCTGGTCGAGTATATCGCATCACTCAGCGTTCTCTACACCATGGACATCAAAACCGTGTACCCCGGGCATTACGAGATCATCGCGGATCACAAGGCACTCATAAAAAACCTGCTCACCTTCCACTACAAGCGCATGATGCGCATCCACAACATCCTGCAGCAAAAGCCCATGACGCCGTACGAGATCACAACGAACCTGTTTAAAAAACTGCAGCAGATGGACGTTTTCCTCGCGGCCTCCGAGGTCATCGGACACCTCGACCTTCTTGAACAGCACGACATGGTGCAGACCTTCGATCAGGACGGCCTGCTCTACTACAGGGCGGTTTAGGGTCTCATGGACAAGGCTGCTGTCACGGCATTGAAAAAAATATGTCCTGACCGGTGCAGTACGGACAAAGAATCCCTTGTCCTGTACGGATACGATGCAACCGGTATCAGCGGCAAGCCGGACGCTGTGGTCTTCCCGATCACTGCGGACGAGGTCGCCGGTATCGTGCGGGTCGCAGCAGCGTACAAGCTCCCTCTTGTTCCGCGGGGTGCAGGCACCGGACTCACCGGCGGATCGGTCCCTGTCAAGGGCGGCATCGTGCTCTCCATGGAAAAGATGAACCGCATCCTGTCCGTCAGTAAAGCGGACCTCACAGCAGAGGTCGAACCCGGGGTCGTGACCGGGACCTTGAAGAAGACGCTTGAAGACCAGGGCCTTTTTTATCCCCCGGACCCTGCGAGCAGCGAGTTTTCGAGCATCGGCGGAAACATCGCGGAAAACGCCGGCGGTCTCAAGGCGGTAAAGTACGGATCCACATCGAGCTACGTGCTCGGCATAGAGGTTGTCATAGCGTCGGGCGACGTGCTGTGGCTCGGCAGGCATACGCACAAGGGAGTGGTCGGCTACAATCTGAAGGACCTGTTCATCGGTTCCGAGGGAACACTGGGGGTCATCACCCGCGCCATACTCAGAGTCATACCGAAACCGGCGTCCCGCTCTACCCTGTTTGCAACCTACCCGGACGTCAAAACGTCTGCTTCTATCGTAACCAGGATACTCGACACAGGGATCCTTCCCTCTGCCATCGAGTTCATGGACCAGTCGTCCATGCACGCTGTCTCAGCCTACCTTGGTTCTGAGGTATTCGATACGCGGGCAGGGTCTGCCCTGCTCATCGAAGTGGACGGCGATCAGGACCAGACCGTGCGGTCCCTCGAGAAGATTGCGGCAGTATGCACAGCGTCTTCCCTGTCCATCGAGACCGCGCACGGGGCAGATGCGGACAAGCTGTGGACAGCACGCAGGGCCATTTCACCGGCGCTGGCAAAGATCAAGCCCCTCAAGCTCAATGAAGACATTGTCGTTCCGTTGTCAAAACTCCCGGACCTTGTCCTCGGTGTCGAACGTATCTCAGCCTCCCTCGGCCTGCGCTACGCAAACTTCGGTCACGCGGGAGACGGCAACATCCATGTGAACATCCTGTACGATGCCCCGGACAGCGATGAGTACCAGCGTGCGCTCAAGGCGGTTGACCAGGTCTTTGACCTCGTCATCAGCCTGCAGGGCACCATCTCCGGTGAACACGGGGTCGGCCTGACCAAGCTCGGCTACATCACCAAGGAGCTCGCCCCGGCAGCACATGGTCTCATGAAAGAGATTAAGCGGCTGATCGACCCGGACAACATCATGAACCCCGGCAAGGCCATATAGCCAGCCTCGCTGCTTCTGAATATGCTTCTTGCGCTCACTCGGATGGAACGGCATTCTCGATCTGTTTGAACCTGCGGCGAAGCGGATCGATCGACTCCTTGTGGGTCAGGATATAGAGCTCATTTTTTTTGATGGCCTGGATCACGCGTCCTGCGACCTGTTCGGGTGGTATGAGCCGGCCTAAAAAATCAAGGGACGGGCTGAATGACGGGCCGCCCGGATTTTTCAGGTTATCGGGTCGGTTGCGCTCTGCATCCGCTATCCGGGTCTCCACACCCATGGGACACAGGACCGAGACACCGATCCCGTACGCCCGCATGTCTTTGCGCAGGGTCTCTGACAGTCCGACGACAGCATACTTCGTTGTGGTATATGCACCGAGGTAGGCATTGGGAACAAGTCCGGATATCGACGCGGTGTTGACGATGTGTCCTCCCTTTTTCTCCTCGATCATGCGGGGGACGAATGCCAGCAGGCCATGGATAACCCCCCAGACATTGACGCCCATGATCCATGTCCAGTCGCTGAGCGTCATGGTCTCCAGTCCGCCGAACATACCAACACCCGCGTTGTTGCACACGATGCGGACCGGCCCGAACACGGACCATGCCTTTTCTGCAAGAGCCTCGACGTCCCGGGCGTCCGACACATCGGTGCGGATCGCAGCAGCCTCGCCGCCATGACTGGTGATGTCACCCAGTGTCCCGGCCATGCCTTCTTCGTCCAGGTCGGCAATGACCACCCGTGACCCTTCACGGGAAAGTGCAAGGGCAATGGCCCTGCCAATCCCGCTGGCACCGCCGGTCACAACAGCCGTACTCCCTTTTATATCTTCCATACGTCTGCTCCTTTGCCCCTCTCTCCCATCAACTACCAGAGCGTTCCTCTCATGTCAAAGACACCAACGAGCCCGCACAAGCGTCCATCTTCTGTTTCCGTGCATGATGAACATAAACAGAGGGGCACAGCGCGCTCCCGTGGTAAAATCTATCATAATCTGCTACAACTCCTCCCATGAAAAACGAAAAGGCTCAGACAGACCTTTTGAAAGAACGCTATCATCTCAAGCCTCTGTCAGAGGAAGGCGGGTATTTCTGGGAAAACTTCAGGGACGACAGGTCGACCACTATCTATTACCTCCTTGATCAGGAGTGCAGCTTCTCTGTTTTTCACCGCATCGCAGTCAAAGAAACGTGGAGCTTTGTTGCAGGAGAGGCAGGGAACAGTCCGGTTTACCTCTATGTGCTTGATGACGAAACCGGTGGACTGCTAACGGTAGAGTTGAATGACCGGAATCCCCGGTTTACGATACCGCCGGGGACATGGTTTGCAGCAGAAACGGCAAAGCCGGGCTCGTTCTCCCTGGTGACCTGCCTGTGCGAGCCGCCGTTCGAGTACAAGTATTTCGAACTGGGCGACCGGAAGGCCTTGTGCGAACAATTTTCCGGTCACCGTGAGATCATTGAAAGACTTACCCGGCCATCTCCCTGAGCCATCGCCCCGCGCATGCAGGTGAGATTCATGAAGAGTACGTTATCGGTCATTTTCATGGCAAATAAAAAAGTAATCTGATAGGCATCTTACAGACGTTCTCTTTTTTCAAAATATAAATAAAAAGGAGAAATAGCAATGACTGCAGGGATTCTTGAATTTGTTGTCGCAGGTGTAGCTCTTATTCTGGTTCTGTTGATTATCAAGGGTTTCTATCTGATCGCGGCAAACGAGGTCGGCATCCTTACCAAAAACATGTTCGGCAAAAAGATGCCAGCGGGACAAATCATCGCACGTCACGATGAGGTCGGGGTCCAGGCGATGACGCTCATGCCCGGGCTTTACTGGAGGATACCGTTCGTCTGGTCATTTACCAAGGTCCCGGTCGTAACGGTGGACATCAACAGCGTCGGCATCGTCGAATCGATCGACGGCGAACCGCTGCCCAAGGGCAGGGTACTGGCAGATGAAATCGAGTGCAACCAATTTCAGGATGCCGAGATGTTCCTGGCCAACCACGGCAAGAAGGGTCCCCAGGTCGGGATCCTCCGTCCTGGCACCTACCGTATCAATACCGTGCTGTTCAATATCACCAGGGCGCCTGCTGTGAAGATAACCGAGAACACCATCGGTATCGCCGTTGCCAAAGACGGCATCCCTCTGCCGACCGGTTACGTCGTGGCACCGAAGGCGCTCAACGATGACGGTACCGAGGTAGACCACAAATCTTTCCAGAACGGCCAGCTCTTCATCGACAAAAAAGGATACCGTGGGCCGCAGCTTGACACCCTCCAGCCGGGTATCTATTACATCAATCCGAACTTATTCGATATCAAAGTCGCTGATGTTGCCGAGGTCTTACCGGGATATGTTGCAGTCATCAGGTCCAACGTGGGTATCGAGCTGGAGAAGGCACCGGCCGGACCCGAGCCGACACTAAAAGAAGGAGACCTCCACGGCCCGATTCATGAGGATGTCGAAAAGATCCTGATCACGGACAAGTATACACGCGGCATCTGGAGAGAGCCGGTAGCACCCGGGAAATACAATCTGAATGCGATTGCATTTACGGCCTACCACGTTCCGACGTCTGCCGTTACCATCGACTGGGCGAGCGAGGGGAAGATCGGAACAGAGGTGAAGGGCGTGAAACCGGCGGATGCAAAGGCCGCGGGGGTCCTGTACAGTTTTGATCCCCTGAAGGTGACCTCCAAGGACGGCTTTCAGCTGGAAGTCAATGTCCGCATGGTGATCAGGATACAGCCGGCGAATGCCGCCTATATCATAGCCCGTTTCGGATCCGTGGCGAACCTCATCGATCAGATCGTTCATCCGCTGATCGATTCATCGTTCAGAAACAAGGCCGGCGAGAAAAAGGCGATCGACTTTTTCCAAAGCCGGACAGACCTGCAGACCGAGGCCCTGGCACATGCCAAAGAACGGTTTGCCGACTACAACGTCGAGGCCCAGAACCTGCTCATCGCATATATCGACATTCCCAAGGACCTGCTGGACACGCAAACCAAGAAGGAGATAGCGAACCAGCAGCAAGCCCAGTATGACCAGGAGGCGATGGCGCAGGAAAAACGCATCGCTGTCATGGAAAAATCTGCACGGGCAGACAAACAAAAGGACGTCATCGACGCCAAGCTCTCCATCGACATCAATAACGACAGGGCCGAGGCCATGGTCAAAGAATCAGACGGAAAGAGGCGTTCCGTGATCCTCGAAGCGCAGGGTACCAAGGAAGCCACCATCCTGGTTGCCGATGCCAATTCCTACAAAAGCAAGATGGAGGGCAACGGTGTTGCGGCTGCGTACAACGCACAGAAAGAGGCCATCGGACAGCAGAATGTCGCGATCATCAAGCTCATCCAGGAGATAGCTGCAGGCAAGATCCAGATCGTACCCCAGGTTTTGGTCGGAGGCGGCGAAGGCCAGCAAAGCGGCAACCTGTTCAATACATGGCTTGCCCAGATGGTTGCCCAGAACGCTGCGAAAAAAGAGGAACAACAAAAAGGAGAGCGTTGAGAAAGGCCTCCGTCGGCAATGAAGAACCTGAACGAACACGATGCATTGACTCAGGCCTATTTTGACAAATGGACAGCATGATTCGAGCAGGCCGGGCTCAAGTACATAAGGAGCAAGGTGATACTTTTTTATCCAATTAAAGTTCATATTGCCGGTAAATAACGGCACGGCATACCACCTGACGCCTTTCTGGTTTTTC
>JAJYLM010000137.1 GCA_021787655.1 bacterium | reverse complement strand
CGCAGCCTGTATCGCAGGGGGCTTGGGCTATTGCACTCGTGAAGAACGCGGGCTGGGAAAAGGCCGGTATACCTGCGAAACCCTCCATGAACGATTACTACGATCTGTTGTCCGGCAGGAATTTCATCAATGTCAATCTTCGGGGGTATACTGCACGGCTCGGAGACACACCCGACACCTTCGTTTATAGTATCAATGCCGCACACAGCGGCAGGTACCATCTCATTGTGTATGTCACCGGCAACCCCCTGTATTTCGCACTCGACTCGGTCAGTACGGCGTCGTCCCCGGCAGGATCCTGGGGATACCAGGACATCGGGACATTTATTCTGAGCAGAGGCACCCACACCCTGAATGTGACGATACCGCAGGGAAGTTCGATAAGAGCGCTCTACCTGAGTTCATACGACTCGGATTCCATTGTACCGCCTGGCGGGTGGAATACCTATGCGCCGCTCGATACAGCTGCTGAGGCACAGACCCTCGGCATGATCCTCCATACATACGGCCAGCTTCCGGTTTCCGGGACCATACCATACACCATAAAATCCGCTGCCGGTGCAGTTCAATGTTCGTTCAGCACTTCTGCGAACACCATCGCTTCCCTATCACTGACCTTTCCGGGGCCGTCGAACGGGTACGTCATGATCGACAGTTCTGTCGTTATTACGTACAGCACAACGGACAACCCTTCAGCACCAATTCGTCTGAAGCCAGTAAGCCTTGGCCCGGGCATGCATATGGCATACCTGCAGGTGCAGTCCGGACAGATGCCTGCATCTGTGATCATGAACAGCCTCGGAGCAACCCCCGAAGCTTTCATCTCTCTCCTGAACAACCATGGATATTCAACCGGTTCTCCAAACATGCAGGTATCCTATAGCAGTGCCGTGCAGGCACTGACCCGGCTGGGTCAGGACGCACGGACTGTCAATGCCGCTTATTATAATCCCGGGCTTATTGCGCCTGCTCCCGCTCCAGGAGAACAGGCGTTTCCTGAAGTATCGGGATGCGGCGACACCTCCGGCACCATACTCTACAAACCAGGTCCGGTCAGCATACCTGACAATACCTTTATAGCCGTTGCTCCATTCGAAAATCTCACGGATGCAAAGTCAGCAACTGCGGTAATATCGGGCAGCCTCCAGGAGGCATTGATCGAATCGAGCAATGTCTGGGTCACTGACTGGGACAAGGTTTCGTCCCAGCTTGTCAGCTACGGGTTCGATCCAAACATCCCCATCGGCATGACACTCGCAAAAACCATCGTATCAAAACTCAGGGTCAATATGATCCTGTACGGGTCCATTGTCGAGTACGATTACCGGAAAGGACCCGGCGGCAGTTATGATATTCCCAGTATCGGCATTGATTTGAACCTGCTCAATGTCCAGACGGGAAGGGTGCTGTTTGCAGGATCATTTGCTCAAACCGGCACCGAGGGCGAATCGCTGGAAGACACGGCACGCTCCCTCGCGGCATCGATTTTCGCGGAGATGGCAAAGTGAAACGCGCAGCATATCTGGCCCTGTTTCTGCTTCTCACTGCAGGCTGTTCGGAGCCCCTGAGCAGCTTCCGCTCATCACCGCAGGACATAAAAAACATCAGTTGCGTCGCCGTCCTTCCGTTCCAGAACCTTTCGGGCAACGGCAATGCAGGCGCCATCGTTTCCGACATCGTTTCGATGAAGGCAATGGAGATCGGCGACTTCAGCATCATGACCCGGGCTGAGGTGCAGGACATGCTCCAGAGCCGGGGTATCCTGTTCAAACAAGGCATTCCTGTATCAGAAGCACCGGATGTAGGAAAGATACTCGGTGTGCAGGCCGTGTTTGCAGGAACGGTCACCCACTATCCTTCCGGAAGTACCGGATCCGGCAGATCGGTAGCATTGAAAATGTATTTTATAGATGTACCGTCGGGATCCGTGCTCTGGAGCGGCTCAGGCGATTTCAGTCCCGCGTCAGCACCCGATGGAGAAACGATCCCCTCCACGACCGTTGCTCAGGACGGTGTGGACAAGCTTCTGGATCAATTCCACGGCGGCGTCAACAACAGTTCCGGATCATCAGATGTCGTCTGCTGGAACAACCCTGATGAAATCCTCGCGAAGCTCGTCATGGACAGGCATGCTGCTGCAGCACCCGGAGCACAGGTCCGGACGTCAGCGAAGGCTGTAGCTCCGGCGAACGTGTCCATCATCAATGCGAGCGGTACTCCCAGGCTTGAGATCAAAATGGGTATCCTGCTCGTCAAAAACAAATACAATGTTTCGAACGTGATCAGCGGGAAAAAGCGCATGAACAAGACGACGATCTTCTACAAGCCGGGCTACGATGCCCAGGCTGCTGCCATCGCAAAGCTGCTCACCGTCCATCCCGTGCTCGTGCAATCAGAATCCTATAACTGGGACATTACCCTGTTCATCGGCAGCGACATGCACTAAGCTGCGGCAGTAGACGGATGGGTAATATCAAAAAATAAATGTCCCTTCACCCCCTTTGGTAAAGGAAGAAAGAGGGGGATTTTGTAGCTGAAGTGGATCTCCATCAGAGGTGCGATCAGCCTCAGGCACATGGACCACCTTCAAACTGGATTCCCGTTTTCACGGGAATGACCGAACATGGGTTTTCTGAAGCCATCCCGGGTTATCGGAGCGTTAATTTACTGTTACCCTTTCTGTATAACCGTGTCTTTCAGCCAGGACGCATCGTCCTTGCGGGGATAATCGATCGTATAATGGATACCGCGGGATTCCTTTCTCGTCTGCGCACAGCGGATGGCAAGATCGGCGACAGTTGCAAGGTTTCTCAGTTCGAGGATGTCCTTGTTGATCTTGAAATGCCAGTAGTACTCGTTGATCTCTTCCCTGAGCATCTCGATCCGTCTCCGCGCCCGCATGAGCCGTTTGTCCGATCTGACGATCCCGACGTAGTTCCACATGAACCGGCGCAGTTCGTCCCAGTTGTGTGAAACGACGACCATCTCGTCGCTGTTGACCGCGTTGCCGGAGGTCCATGCAGGTATCGCTTCATAGGGAAGGACGTCGTTGAGGTACGACTGCGTTATCTTCGACGTCTGGTTTGCAAAAACGAGTCCCTCGATGAGACTGTTCGACGCAAGACGATTTGCACCGTGCAGACCGGTACACGCCGTTTCTCCGATGGCAAACAGCCCCTCGATGTCTGTCTTCCCGTTCAGATCCGTCTGAACGCCGCCGCACGTATAGTGGGCTGCGGGGACGACAGGGATTGGTTGTTTGGTCATATCGATGCCGTAGTTCAGGAGCGTCGTGTGGATGTGCGGGAACCTCTTTGCCGTAAACTCCGGATCAAGGTGCGTGACATCGAGGAAGACGCAGTCATCACCGGACTTCTTGAGTTCGTTGTCGATTGCCCGGGCAACGATGTCCCGGGGTGCAAGCTCCTTCATGGGATGGTATGCTGCCATGAACGGCGTGCCGTCCTTTCGTTTCAGGATACCGCCTTCGCCCCGGACAGACTCCGATATGAGAAACGATTTTGCCTCGGGGTGGTAGAGGCAGGTCGGATGGAACTGGATAAATTCCATGTTCGCAATCGAGGCACCGGCCCTGTACGCCATCGCTATCCCGTCTCCTGTCTCGGTATCGGGCACGCTCGAATAGAGATAGACCTTGCCCGCGCCTCCGGTTGCCAGCACGACGACCTTCGATATGATCGTTTTGACATCGCCGGTCAGTGTATCCAGCACATAAGCCCCCAGTACCCTGTTCTTCGATTCCTTGGTACCGAACAGCTTTTTCGTGGTAATAAGGTCGATTGCCATGTGGTGATCGACGACATGGATACCCATTCCCTCGGCTGCACGCATGAGCGCGACCTCAATTTCCCTGCCGGTCAGATCGTCGGCATGCAGTATCCTCCGTTTGGTATGACCGCCCTCCCGGGTGAGATCATACACCATATCGTTGTCGACCGGGTCATAGACCTTGGTGAACTTGACACCCAGATCGATGAGCTCCTTGATACGGCTGGGTGCGTCCCTGACCACGAGTGAAACAGCATCCTTATGACACAGGCCGTCACCGGCTATCAGTGTATCGTTGATGTGCTCTTCGAAACTGTCCTCCGAAGAAAATACCGTGGCTATGCCGCCCTGGGCGTAGTAGGTGGCGGACTCGTACTTGTCGAGCTTGTTGATGATCATGACCCTGCCCTGGTTGTGAGATTTGATGGCATAGTAAAGTCCTGCTATACCGCTGCCGATGATAAGTATATCCGTTTCATGAATACTCATACTCTCTCCTTACCTGTTATTGTCCCGTTCCTGAACTCCCTGTGATCGCGCGGCGGTCAACACCTGACGTTTTCATCGCCGATTCGAATGCTGAATTTCCTGCTGAGGAGGAACACGGGGATGCTTGCCGGAACACTGGTATCTATAAGTATACCTCTGAAACCGCGTGTCAAGCAGTTACACGAAAAATGAGCTCTTATCTGCGCAGTGATGAGGCAAAGTTTGCCGCCGTGCCGGTATAGTCATGCGGCATCGGGAGAAGAGGATTTGAAAGCCCGGAATTGCCGTGCACCACATCCTGCAGGCGATCGAAGCTGACAGCATGGCGGTCAAGCACTGCATTGAACTCTTCTTTCGCCCGCTGCCGTGCTTCGTAGAGTTTCATCTGCACCCTGCTCTTGACGTTGATCTCAGCATCGCCGGACGTTTCTATGGAAACGAAGATGCTGTCCGGAAGGTCGCTGGTCACCTTCGACTGGACGCCGTCGCTCAAGGTACTCGGCATGCATCCGAACGGCTTGACGGAAACGACCATGTGCGCCTTCCGGTCCTTGAATGCCATGATGTGCTTGCCGACCTCGAGGTGTCCCTCGCCGCCGGTAATGTGCACGTCAAAGTACGGTGATGCATAGTCCGCAAGCCGGTGCTGCGAAGGCAGTTTGTGTATCCACGAACCGAGCGCCCTCCGGTAGGTATTGAAGTAAAACAGGAAAAGCCTCCTGAGCATATAGATGCCGAACATCCTCCCTGCCGATTTCATGGGCCGGATCCGCAGCCGCTCCTTCTCCTCGAGCATGCTGCTCCACAGCAGGTAATCGATCCATGTCGATACCGGTTCCATTTTCACCTCTGCACCCTCTGATTCGAGCCACCGGGCGAGACGGTAGTTGCCGTCGCCTTCCGTGGTCTGCGCCCAGAACTCACCGATGATCTGCACCAGGGGCCTGACCTGGAGATAATCCACCCTGATGGCTGCAAGCCTGCTGTGCAATTCTTTCAAATGGACGATGATCGGAGAACCGGCCCGCAGTGCGCCGGAGAGCTTCTCGCGGTACTGTGCTATCACCTCGTCGGTCTCTCCTTTTCTTTCCTCGTAGGGCCGTATCCGGTACCCGGCCTCGTTCAGCATGTCGCCCAGGACCAGGGATTTGATCAGCGCTGCATAAAACTCCCTGTTCATCTCCAGTCCTCCGCCCGGGTTCCCGCCAAACTGGTCCGACTGCTCGAAGGTCAGGATCCTGAAGTTGTCAAAACCGGCATTCTGGAGCGACTTCCGGTACTCTGCTTCATACATGCCGAACCTGCACGGTCCGCACGCTGCAGCAGTCAGGAAAACGAACTTCTTTTCGATGTCCTTGATGCCCCGCTCTTTCAGCCCGT
>JAJYLM010000136.1 GCA_021787655.1 bacterium | reverse complement strand
GGTCTATCCTGGTTATCCTTATTGTTATCTTCTGGCCTATCTTGAAGGTCCGGCCGGTCCGTTTGCCAATTGCCATGTGCCGGGCCGAGTCCGAGTAGAAATAATCGTTGGGTATGTCGTCGAACGCCAGGAAACCGTCGATAAAGAAATCTTCTATCTCGACAAACAACCCCGACCCCGTAATGCCGCTGATGTAGCCCTGCAGGGGGGTGTTCTGCCGTTCCGTCAGCAGGGTGGCTATGAGGATCTTCGAGAGGTCGCGTTCCGCATCCATCGCGTTCCGCTCGGTTTCCGATGAATGGCGGGCGATTTCTTCGAGCCTCGATGACCACATCTGTGCACGTTTGCCGTTCATGGTATGGGTGAACAGATCCCGCAGCATCCTGTGCACCGTGAGGTCCGGGTAGCGCCTGATAGGAGAGGTGAAATGCGTGTAGAGATCAAAAGCAAGACCAAAGTGCCCGATGTTTTCGACATCGTAGCGCGCCTGTTTCATGGACCGGAGGAGCGTGTAATTGATCACCTTTTCGAGTTTGGTGCCCTTGACCTTGTCGAGAAGGTGCTGCAGAGAACGTGAATCGAATTTTTCGAATGCCGGTATTTTCAACCCGAGGTTGTGGACGAACAGGTAGAATTCGTACAGCTTGTCGTGGTCTGGCTGTTCGTGCACCCTGTAGATGAAGGGATGTGCGTTGGAGGTGCCGTAGGCTGCGACAACCCTGTTCGCCTCGAGCATGAACTCCTCGACGATAATATGCGCAATATTCCGTTCTTTTTTTGCAATGGATTCAGGGATGCCGTACGCATCGAGCGTGAGCTCGACATCCGGCAGATCGAGGTCAAGGCTTCCGTCCTGGAGTCTCTTTGACCGCAGCATTTCTGCAAGCTCCCGCATGATCCTGAGGTTGCCCGCCAGTCCATTGCCTGCGCCTGCGGGTTTGCCGCCCTGCTCGAGCATGTCCCAAACCGATGTGTAGGTGAGGCGTGCCGAGCTCCTGATGACGCTCGGGTAGACGCTGTAGTTCAATCTCCTGCCGCTGTGGTCGTACCGGATCTCAGCAGTGAGGGTGAGCCTGTCCTCCCGGGGTTTCAGGCTGCACAGGTCATTGGAAAGCTCCTCGGGAAGCATGGGAAGCACGGTGCCGGGAAAGTAGACGCTGGTGCCGCGCTCAAAGGCGTCCGCATCAACGGGGTCGCCCATCCGTACGTAGTGGCTGACATCCGCTATGGACACGTACAGGGTATAACCGCTCCCTGTCTTTCTGACAAACACCGCGTCGTCGAAATCTTTTGCATCGTCGCCGTCGATCGTGACGATGGGGATGCTGCGCAGATCGTGCCGCGCCGAACGTTCTGCATTGCTGAGGCTGTACTTCAGGGAAGCTGCATGGGCAGCCGCACCCCTGCTGAAGACGGACGGCAGGTTGTGCTGTGCGATGACAAGTTTGAGGTCGATGCCGGGCGTGGATTCATTGCCCAGCTTCTCGACCAGCTTCGCCTTCCGGTTTCCTTTGGCATCGCCGATCATTTCGCAGCGGACAACATCGCCGGTATTCAGCCCCCGTGTTCCCTTTTCGAAGGGCAGCGTAAAGGTGATATGTTTATCGAGCGGCGAGCAGAAGAGCTGTCCATGTTCGCGCTCAACGATGCCGACCAGGTATTTCATGTTTCTCTGCACGATCTTGAGTACCGCGCCTTCGAATGATTTCCCGTCCTGGGTGCTTGCGGTGATCATGACCGTGTCATTGTGGATGGCTCCGTGGAGCGCATTCGGCGGAATAAAAACGTCCTTCGGCAGGTCGGTACTGACAAATCCGTACCCGTCGGGATGGACAAACAGTGTTCCTTGCTTTTTCAAACTCTTTTGGCTTTTTCTTATCATCTTCATGTGTTCATGCTATACCATAGTTATCCGAATGTGCAAATGATAAAAACAAACATACAAATAATTCTTGCAAGTACGTCCGCACGACGGAAGGCACTGCTGAAGTCTTTGGGGCTGAGGTTTACGTCGAAGGCATCGGGTGCGGAAGAAAAACTCGGACCGCCGGTGCACCTCCTGCGGGGCAGGCCTGCAGGACATGCCGTATCCCTGGCGCGGATGAAGGCGGATGATGTGGCAGACGGTGAGCGGAATCCCTGTTGTATCATCGCTGCCGATACCATCGTCGTGATGGGAAAACGGATCATCGGCAAGCCGTCGGATACGCATGACGCGGAAAAGATCCTGAAGCTCCTGAGCGGGAAAACCCATAAGGTCATAACCGGTGTCTGTCTGCTGAAGCTGCCAGAACAGGTCTCGTTTGCGTTCTCGGTGACGACGGACGTGACCATGGACCGGCTGACGGACAGCGATATCAGATGGTATGTCAGGACCGGCGAGCCTATGGACAAGGCTGGTGCTTACGGCATTCAGGGACTTGGCGGGATATTTATCAGAAGGATACGCGGGTCCTATACCAATGTCGTGGGTCTGCCGCTTCCGGAAGTGATCGCAGCTTTAAAAAAGCTCAAGGCAGTCGGGCTTGAATGATCTATTCGAACGGCGCTTTCCATTTTGAGTGCAGGTACAGAATCACGATGATTGCAATGACGAACGGCAGGGCGATGATGAACAGGTATTCGAAGTCCTTCGCGTATCTGAGCACGCGGTCGATATCGCTCCCCAAAAAGTAACCCGCACCGATCCAGAGGGGAATGTCCAGCATTCCTGCGAGGGCGTCCGTGATGATAAACTTGCTGCGCCGCGTTCCCATGATACCTGCGGAAAGAAACACGGCCAGTCTCAAACCGCTGATGAAGCGGGCGATGAAGATCGCCTTTGTTCCGTGCCTGCCGTACAGGTGTTCGACCTTACCGAGACCGGCGTCGCCGATGAAGCGCCGGATGATGTTGTGTCCTTTGATGCCCCGGGCCCACCCCCTGCCGATGTAAAACAGGATGAGATCGCCGCCCAGGACACCGAGAAAATCAACGGGACCGGTCAGATAGATTGAGGTCATCCCCTTGTAGGCAATGTACCCGGATATCACGAGCAGGACCTCTTCGGGTACCGGCAGGCCGAGACCGCACAGCAGCAACAGAACGAATGTTGCCACATAGGTAAAATGTTCAGCGTATTGTATCAGGAGTTCGGTTCCCATCTTGTTGTCCGCCGTGTCATCCCGGTCAGGGATGCGCAGTACTCTTTTTTATGAACTCGATGTGTTTCGACACGGCCTCCCTGCCTCTCCTGATGAGCAGCGGTATTTTCTCAAAGTCGAACTGGCCGATATCGTGCACATCCGGGCTGATAACGACGTCCGCAAACTGCAGCCGCTCCATGCGTGTTTCGTTGATCATGATGTGAATACTTTTCATAATGACGTCGAAAATATTGGTCGGTTCTTTTTTGAAGGTCTCGCGGTCGACGAGGTCGACGCCGATGACGAAGTCTGTGCCGTTCATCTTGAGTATCTGGCAGGGGACGTCCGCCAGGAGCGAGCCGTCGACGTACACCTGGTTCTCGATCCGGACCGGGACAAAAATTCCCGGGATGGCGCTGCTCGCCATGACAGCGTCGGCAACAGGCCCGCTCGTAAAGGGATGCGGCTGGCCGGTAATCAGATTGGTTGCGGGAACGACGAGGGGGATCTTCGCATCCTCGAAAACGGCATCCTGGAGAAAGCTCCTGACGAGCTTTCCGATACCCTCGGTCGACGCGAGTCCCATCCTGGGGATCCTGATCTTGAAGATGTCCGACATCCGCAGTTTTTCCGCAGCAGCCTTGATGTCTTTCAGGCTGATGCCGAATGCATACAGTGAGGCAATGATGCTGCCCGCGGATGTCCCGGCGATCGCGTTTATTGTTATGCCTTCTTCTTCGATTGCCTCCAGTACGCCGATGTGGGCAGTACCCCAGACAACGCCCCCTCCCAGGGCAATGCCGACACTCTTTGTCTTCTCCCTGCTCAGGATTAAACGGAGCTTGTCAAGTATGGGAAAACGGGTCATATCCGGTTCCTCTCAATAGAGCCTCTCGATGTGCACATGCTGATAATAATAGTGGATGATCTGCCGGTAGGTAGAGCCTTTTTTTGCCATGCCGTAGGCTCCCCATTGGCACATGCCGACGCCGTGACCGAAGCCCCTGCCGTGAAAAAATATGGTGTTGCCGCTGACCTTTATCCAGAACAGGGTGCTCCGCAATCTGTCGAAACCAATAATCCCCCGCAGCGTGACACCGTCGAGATCGATGAGGCCCTTGTTGGTGACGACCCGCGCTGTCATGACCCGCTGTGTCCTGCTCCTTTTAAGGATGGAAAAACCATCAACCTCCGACAGATTGTAGCCCTTCGCGATCATCCGGTATGCCAGTGTCCTGAATCCCAGGGTATACTTCCAGAAATAGTGCGGTGCAAACCTGCAGAAATTACAGGTGACCGCCCTCAGGTACGGGTACTTGTATCCGATCGCATCTTCCGAGTTCTCCGTTTCTCCCCCGCAGATGGAATGGTACATCGCGAGGATCGGTTTTCCGTCGTACGTTATGATCTGTCCCCGGGTCGCATTGACTGCCGCCCATCCCCTGTTGTTTTCTGAATCGACGCCTTTATAGACCTGGTCCATGACGCCGTTCTCCATGTCATAGTATTGGTCCAGGTGCCTGTCCTTCTGCCAGAGTGCATAGGTGCGTGCAACGACTGCCTGCGCTTCCAGCGCCTCGATCGGCCAGTTGTGAGGCATTTCTGCGTTCACGAGGCCGGCGACGTACGATTCAAGATTTATCGCGTTGACGACGATGAGATCACGGTTGTTCTCGTTTGCTATCTCGAGATGCCCCCGCAGCAGCTTTCCGTTGATCCGTACCATGCCGTCGGAGAACACCAGGGTGACCATGCGTGCCGGGTACACTGCGTTGTTCACCGAGATACCGTTGTTCGCAACGGACACGACCAGAGAGGAGATACCGCGGTTTTTAAAAATATATAAATTGCGGTAGGTGTCGATGAGCCGGACGTCATGTCCCTCGATGCGGAGGGTGGAAACATCATGAAAGACTTTGACCCGGACCTCAGGTACACCGTTCCCTGTGGCAGCGTACAAAGGGGCCGGTATCATGAAGAGTACGATGTATAAAAAAAGCAATCCCCTGCGGGACGCATGATTCAGCATGGTATTCACTTAACTCAAAACAGGGGCATGATGCAATATTTTATTGAATTTTTTATACATTTCTGTATATACATCTATCATGGCTGGTTTGAGTAGCTCGGGACATATTAATACCCCCGAATTCATATCTGTGCTGAAAAACATCGCTGTCCTGAAGGTCGAGGGTATCATGAAGGTTGAATCGGGTAAGTTCAAGAAAGAACTGTATTTCAAGAACGGCTTACTCGTGGGGGGAAGGTCGAATATTCTGAAGGAGACGTTCGGAAGGGTCTTGTTCGAGAACGGACTGGTGAGCCAGCCGGACTATGAAGATTCCCTGAAGGAGGTGCTCGCGAAGAAGAAGAGGCACGGGGCTGTTTTGCAGGAGCGGGGCCTTCTGCCCATCAACATCAACGACGCACTCAAGCTGCAGCTCAGAATGCGGTTCGTGTATACCTTCAGCATGAGCGACGGTATCTTTCATTTCAGGGAGGCTGTTCTTCCCGAAAATGTTCTGTCCCAGTATTCCATGTCCCTGTTTAACCTGATCGCCGAGGGTGTCAAGCTGCACATGCCGAAACCCCTCCTGCTCGAATACGGGAACGACCATGCTGCAACGATC
>JAJYLM010000135.1 GCA_021787655.1 bacterium | reverse complement strand
CGTATCGGATCCCGTGCCGCTGACCGTATGATCGCCCTCTTCTATTCTGACCGACACTTCGCCCTGGGCATCCGTGCCGCCGGTTATCGCATTGACCTGGTACCGTAAGAGCCTGCTCCGCGTCTTGGTTATCGACGTGATGGTCTTATAAACGGCATCAACCGGGCCGTCGCCCTGACCGCTCTCGGTCACCACGTTCCCGTCCATATTTATTTTCACGGTTGCAGCGGGAAGCATGTCGGTTCCCGACGCAATATTCACGGATTCAAGTTTATACTTCTCCGCCCAGTGCAAGACCCTGTCCGCCACGATGGCCTCGATGTCTTCGTCGTAAACCTCTTTCTTTTTATCCGCTATCTGTTTGAACACCACGAACGCGTTGTCGATCTGCTCATCGGTCAATTCATATCCGAGCGATTTTACCCGCTCCCGGAATGCATGCCTGCCTGAATGTTTTCCGAGTACCAGCATGTTCGAAGGCAGACCGATGGACTGGGGTGTCATGATCTCATACGTGAGCTTCTCTTTCAGAACACCGTCCTGGTGGATACCGGCCTCGTGGGCGAATGCATTCGCACCAACGACAGCCTTGTTGGGCTGAACAGAAATTCCGGTGATCTGGCTGAGCAGTCTGCTCGAGGGATAGATCTGTTCGGTCACGATATCCGCGGCAACGCCATAGAAATTCTTCCGCGTTTTCAGCGCCATGACGATTTCTTCCAGAGCTGCATTTCCTGCACGCTCGCCGATACCGTTGATCGTACACTCGATCTGGCGTGCGCCCTCTTTCAGCGCAGCGAGTGAATTCGCGACCGCGAGCCCCAGATCGTTGTGACAGTGGACGCTGATGACGAGCTGGCCCGGTGCCTTGACATGCGTCTTTACATACCTGATGAGCTCTGCATATTCGTCAGGCGTGGTATACCCGACGGTGTCCGGTATGTTGATGGTTGAAGCTCCTGCATCGACAGCGGTCTGGAAGACCTTCACCAGGTAATCCTTGTCGCTGCGGGTGGCGTCCTCAGCAGAGAATTCCACGTCATCCACGAGTTTTTTTGCCCGCACGACCGACTCTGCCGTCATCTGCAGTACTTCCTCCCTGGTCTTCTTCAGCTTTGCTTTCAGGTGGATGTCCGACGTCGCAACAAAGACATGGATCCTCGGCTTGTCTGCCGTCTTCAGAGCCTCATATGCCCTGTCGACATCTTCCTTATTGGTCCGGGCAAGACCTGCAATGGTGATGTCCCTGACGCTGGATGCAATTTCTTTGACTGCCTCGAAATCGCCGACTGATGCAATCGGAAATCCGGCTTCGATGATGTCGACATTCAGCCTCTTCAGCTGCTGTGCGACCTTCACTTTTTCCTGCATGTTCATACTTGAACCGGGAGACTGTTCCCCGTCCCTTAATGTTGTATCGAATATTATAATCTTATTATTCATTGTGTTCTCCTTGTATGTCATTTTGTGCTGTGGAGTCCCGTTTATCCTGCTGATTGACGTTCATGGCTGGAGATACGGGCATCCGGCTTTGAAACAACGTTTAAAACACTACTCTGTCAGATTGTTAGTTTTTTGTCTCCCCTTGTGGGGAGTAGGAGGGCAAACAGGCCGGATGCCGTGTAAACAATGAACACGGCAAATAACATCTTGATCGGCTCGAGCACGACCAGTGACATTATGACAATTGCGAGCAGTAAGAACGAAACAGGCTTTTCCTTTATCATGTCCGCATTTTTAAAGCTCTTGTATTTTACCGTGCTGATCATGAGCAGCCCCGATACGAGAACAAGCAGCAGTATGGTAAAATGCTGGGACAGAATAAAATCAATGGGCTTGTTCAGAATCAGATCAATGGGATGCTTTATCATGGAAGAAAATAATACTTTTTTGTCTTCATCAAGCCCCGATGACGGTGTCACGTAGAGTAATATGGTGGTGGTCACAAGTCCTGCTGCAGCCGGTGACGGCAGCCCGTTAAACATACTTTTTTCAACCGTATCAATCTGAACGTTGAACCGTGCCAGCCGTATAGCAGCACACGCCACGTAGATAAATGCAATGACCCATCCAACCCTGCCGAAGGAGCTCAGCGCAAGCGAATAGGCGAGAAATGCAGGCGCAACACCAAAGGCAACCAGATCCGACAGGGAATCATACTCGACCCCGAAGGCACTCGTGGTATGCGTCAGCCGTGCAACCTTTCCATCAATACCGTCGAAGAAGATGGAAAAAAGGATGGCGATTGCACCGTAAAAATAGTTTCCGTTAAACGTCGCTATCAGAGAAAAAAAACCGGAGAACAGGCTTGCAGATGTAAACAGATTCGGAAGCAGATAAATACCCCTGCTCACACCCCGGATCTGCCGCTTTTCGGTCCGCGGTTCCCGTTCGTGCGTCTTGTTTATTTCTACGATATTTTTATCTATCATACATCACACCGCAAGTATCGTTTCTCCTGCCCTTACCTTATCACCAATCTTTACATTTATACTTCTATCACGTTCTACATAAACGTCAAGTCTTGAGCCTAATTTAATCATACCATATCGCGTGCCGGCTGTCATCTTTGTTCCCTGTTCTACCCTGCAGACTATCCTCCGTGCAACCGAACCTGCAATCTGCACGACCACGAGTTTCCTGCCTTTGTCGTCGCTCAGAAACAGTGCCGTCTGTTCGTTAAACTCGGAAGCCTTGTCCACGGACGCGACATGGAATTTACCCGGGTGATACTGTTTGTCGACAACTATACCGTTGACCGGAAACCTGTTCACGTGAACATTGAAAACAGACATGAATATGCTGACGCACACCGCATCCTTTCCTAGAAAGTGTTCATACTTGTTGTTTTTTTCAATCTTGATGACCGTCCCATCTGCAGGAGAAATCACAGATTCCACGGCAGGAACCTGTCGTTCGGGGTTTCTGAAAAACCACACGAGGAATGCCAGCACCAGTGCCGATGGTATCGACAGATAATATCCATGCCCGATGAAAAAACCAGCGGCAGTCAGAACCAGAAAAAATCCAATATATAACCAGCCGTCTTTTACGATAATCGTATCATCCATAACGGTTATGTCTATACACCATATTGCCGTATTTGCAAAGAAAAAGGAGTCCCTCTCACTTGACAATACTTTTTGTTTTCGTGGTATGGTTAGCTAAAAGGAGCAGATCATGGACAGACCTCATTCCCATACGTATTTCAAAAAAGCCCAGGCACTCATGCCCGGCGGTGTAAACAGCCCGGTCCGTGCTTTCAAGGCAGTTGGGGATGAGCCTATCGTCGTTACCCGTGCAAAAGGAGACAGGCTCTATGATGCCGATGGCAACAGATATATCGACTACTGCATGTCGTGGGGACCCATGATCCTCGGCCATGGACAGATCAGTGTTCTCAACGAAATCCGGAAAGCCATCCGGGGAGGAACAAGCTTCGGAACGCTGTGCCCGAACGAGGTGCGGCTCGCCGGGCTTATCACCGAGGCATACCCCTCGATCGAACAGGTTCGGATGGTCAGTTCAGGTACCGAAGCTACCATGAGTGCAGTCCGGGTTGCACGCGCGTATACCGGAAGGGACAAGATCGTGAAGTTCGAAGGCGGGTATCATGGTCATTCTGATCAATTTCTCATCAAGGCAGGATCTGGTCTGACGACCCTCGGAACACCATCGAGTCCCGGGGTCCCCGCTGCGTTTGCAGCAACAACGCTGACACTCCCCTATAACGACAGTGCGGCTGCCCGCAAGCTGATTGCTGAACAAGGCAGGGAGATCGCTGCACTCATCGTCGAACCGGTTGCCGGTAATATCGGCACGGTGCTGCCGGACAAGGGCTTCCTCGAAACGCTGAGAGAGCTGACCGCGAAAAACGGTATCGTGCTCATCTTCGATGAAGTCATAACAGGCTTCAGACTCTCGCTGTCGGGAGCCCAGGGATATTTCAAGATCAAGCCTGATATGACGACGCTGGGCAAAATCATCGGGGGCGGGCTGCCCGTCGGCGCCTACGGCGGACGCAAAGATATCATGGAGCTCGTTTCACCGGAGGGCCCGGTCTACCAGGCAGGAACACTTTCGGGTAATCCGGTTGCAATGGCAGCAGGTATAGCAACGCTGCGGGAAATCGGGTCGAACCGCCAGTTTTACGAGGACATCGAGAAAAAAACCAGGCATCTTGTTTACGGCCTCAACGATGCTGCGAAGCTTGCCGGTAAACGTCTAACGATAAACACCATTGCATCCATGTATACGCCCTTCTTCACAGCCACACCGGTACGCGATCTCGCCTCCGCAATGACCTCAGATACGAAACAGTATGCGCGGTTCTTTCATCTCATGTTCGAAAAAGGCGTTTATCTGCCGCCCTCGCAGTTCGAGGCACACTTCGTTTCCATGGCACATACGGTGCGCGACATCGACAGAACGATACACTACGCCTACGAGGCATTCAGAAAACTTTAGAAACGTTGCAAACGGATCAGCCCTTGGCCGACTGAGATTCTTTTTTCAGGGATCGCAGGTACGCGCCCCTCTTCAGCAGTGAGGCATGATCCAGAAGCGTTACACCGTTGAGATGGTCCATTTCATGCTGTATCACGGTCGCAAGAAGATCGGTTGCTTCAAGAATGATGTCCTTTCCGTCCCGGTCATAGCCTTTGATGACAATACGGGCAGACCGTTTGACCGGTATCCTGAAATTCGGCACACTCAGGCACCCCTCCTCTATTGAGGACTGCCCCTCCGACTCGATAATGACAGGGTTTATAACCGCAATGATGCGTCGCTGGTCATTTTCAGCCGGGACATCTGCCACAAACACGGCATTATCCTGGCCCACCTGCGTCGCGGCAAGCCCGACACCCGAGGCAACATGCATGGTCTCATACATATTGTCGATAAATTGCTGCAATGCTCCGGTGATATTCTTTACTTCCTTCGCCTTGCGTTTGAGTATCTTTTCCGGGTATGTGTAGATCCTGTAAACCGTCATGACTAAATCTTGTCGAGGAGCTCCAATTGTTTTTTCGATTCCCGGTGGTTGGGATTGTGAACGAGCGCCTTCAGGAAATAACCCCGGGCAGTCGCATACTCTTCCTTGTTCTTATAAATCACGCCAAGATAATAATAGTTTCGCGGCTCTTCCGGATTGAGCTCCACTGCACGGGAAAAGGACTTTTCTGCAGCGTCAATATTGACCGGATGGTTATTGAAATTCATCGTCTCCAGAATGGCCAATCCGGTATAGTATTCCGATATATTCGGATCATTGGTTATTGCGGTGCTGAACATCCTGTAGGCTTCAGGGTATTTTCTTTCGTTGACAAATGCCCTTCCCTTTTCAAAGCTCTGACGTGCAAGAACAGGGTCCGTTTCGGCAAAGAGGACACTCTTGTCCTGTTCCTGAAGGTCTTTGATGTATTTTTCGCGCGTTGCGTCCTTGTATAGGATCGTAAACGCCTCGAGTATCTGGTTGTATGCCTGGAGCGCAAGAGGTTTTACGTCCTTGAACTGGGGATCCGCAAATTTGTCAGGATGATAGCTCTTGGAAAGCAGGGTAAACGAGGTGAGGACCTGTTCCTTCGTTGCGCTCTTGTCGAGTCCAAGCTTCTCGAACAGGTTCATACCCTGGAATCCTTCCAGCTTCTTCTCGATATTTGACTTCAGCGACTGGTCCGTGGCCGTTCCTTTTTTTTCAGCACCGGGAAATATAAAACCAAGAAGAATCAAGACGCCGAGAATCTGGATTGCTTTGAGCTCCCCCATGCCCGCGGCAGAGATAACATCCGTGAGGGTCCTGTTGCCGTCGATCAGGTTGTAGAACCTTTCACCGTCGGTATCCTTGACAATACTGATATCCTCGGATGTAACCGGGTGTTTCTGTAAAACGGTGTT